>CAYRTN010000153.1:0-4527 GCA_964427235.1 uncultured Chthoniobacter sp.
GAGCCCCCGCAGTCAGGATACCCGCAAGGAAAAGAAGAAAAAAGTAACGAATCATGAGAAGTTTAAGATTGGCGGAGTGAAATGAAGGGCAAGTAAAAATCTTAGGAGCTCGATTTTTTAAAGTGATCCCAGCCACCTGGCCAGTCGGCAGGCGGTTGTTGTGGTGGAGTGAGATTACCGATGCAGGAAAGTGGAGTTTTTGGAAACACCTCAACCCAGCGATCAATAAGTTTAACCGCTTTTTTCGGCGAGACGGCGAAGAGAAGTTCATAATCCTCGCCGTCAGAAAGGGCTTGTTCTGTGCGGCACCCACGCCGACAGGGAATGTCAGCGAGGTTCACTTCAAAACCACATCCGCTCGCGCGGGCGAGGCGGGGAAGATCAGCACCAAGACCATCGCTGATATCCATCATTGCCGAAGGGCCAATCTTTTCGGCTAACCAGCGCCCCTCTGCCAGTCTGGGCACAAAATCCAAATGGTGTCCGGCTATAGAGCCACCCAATCGACCCGTGATGAAAAGCTTATCACCGGGACGCCCACCCGAACGCTGAAGAAGCTGTTTTTCGGGAACGAGTCCTGTGAGGGTGATCGAGACAGCAATGCCGCTCGGTTGACGCGACATCTCCCCCCCGGCAATGGTAACCCCAAAGCGGCGAGCAGCCTTACCGATCCCAAGGTAAAACTTTTTCCAATATCCCACATCGAGATCCGGGGGTGAAAAAAAGGTAATCAGGGCCTGCTGGGGCACGCCCCCCATCGCAGCAATGTCACTCAGCGGACGACACAATGCCTTCCATCCCACCCGAGCAGGATCGTCGGATCGGAGAAAATGAACCCCCTCGGCAACGCAATCGGTCTTGAGAAGCAACACCTCGCCTTTACCAGGACCGTGAGTCGCAGCACAGTCGTCCCCTGGGCCGAGGGGTTGATCAATCGGCACCGGCACAAGGCGGAGCAACTCAGTTAGGAGTTTATCTTCGTTGGAGATCTTCATTTCATGGTATCCGGCCACATAATCGTACCAAAAATACTAATGGCATTAAAAGCAGCGTGCATCGAAATGGGGGCCCAGAGTGACCCTGTCTGCTCATAGAGCAGAGCGAGAGCGACAGCCAAAATCACCAACCCGGGAATCGACGGGACGTGTCCGTGAATAAGAGCAAACACAAGCGCACTCACTGCCATCGCCACATACCGCCCGCCCAACTGGCGAACAATCCCATAAAGACAGCCTCGAAAAATCAACTCCTCCGTGAGCGGAGCGGCAAAAACGGCGATCCCAATAACCGCGAGATAGGACTGCCATCCTTGCGCATGCATTAAAAAAGTCACAATCGGCTGAGGTTCGGCATCAGGTCCGGCAAAACTATATCCAAGACACTGGGCCCCGTAAATCGGAGGAAGAACAAGGCTCAGTCCAATAAAGATGGCCGGAAGTCCCCTCGCCCACTTGACTCCCTGCAATCCGAAGGCCTCCATCAAATCCACATTCCGATACACCAAAAAACCAACAACAAAAAGAATAAT
Organism: uncultured Chthoniobacter sp.; assembly: GCA_964427235.1. GTDB lineage: Bacteria > Verrucomicrobiota > Verrucomicrobiia > Chthoniobacterales > Terrimicrobiaceae > UBA967. The sequence goes on from CAYRTN010000153.1 coordinate 1,529, forward strand.
GGCACAGTAGAGGACGAGACTGCTTTTGAGGGCACCAAGGCTCACTCGCACTGGGGCCTTACCGAAAGAGGATGCGGCCATGAGGAGAAAAAACATCACCACCGCAATGGTATAAATCGCCTCCGGCCACCGCCAGATAGTCTTGGGAAAGCGATCCCTATGCGATAGCGCTGATGCCACGGATCGGCGCACGAGAAAGAGGTAAGCCATCACTGCCAAGGCAACCCAAGCCGAGTTCAAAAGATAATCCATTTCCCAAGATTAATCACAGGCTGACGGTGATTTTGCTAGCCCGATCAACAATGTAAAAATCGGAGATTTTTGTAGGGAATCCCCGCAACTCTCTGAGTGTTGATTTGAGAGAGGAATAAAGGCACTCTAAGCGCAGATGGATTTGCGCAACCTCACCACACATCTGAACTCCGGCGGCAACCTCTCCTCCGAGGCGATCCGCTTGGCAGGAGATTTTCTTCTGGATGATAAATGCCCTCTGGATGAGCGCGCCGACTTTTTACAAGCCCTTCATAAAAAAGGCGAGACTCCAGACGAAGTTGCTGAGTTTGTAGAAATGCTTCTCGAACGAGCGGTGAAGCCCCCATTTTCAGGCGATAACTGCATGGATGTTTGCGGCACTGGTGGTGACCGAGCAGGATTTTTTAATATTTCCACCACCGTGATGTTCGTCGCCGCAGGAGCCGGCGTTCGCATCGTCAAACACGGCAATCGTGGCATCACTTCAAAATCCGGTGGAGCTGACGTGCTCGAGGCCTTAGAAGTTCGCATCGACCTCTCGCCTGATGCCGCTGCAACCGCACTCGACAAGGCGGGCTGTTGTTTCCTCTTTGCCCCCGCCTACCATCCCGCATTTCGGGCCGTTGCACCAGTCCGTCAGGCCCTCGCAGCACGTGGATGCCCAAGCATCTTCAACATCATCGGCCCACTTTTAAATCCTGCTAGACCCGCATTTCAACTCGCGGGCGTCTTCGATCCCAAGCTCCTAGCGACCTATGCAACGGTATTTCAAAAACTCGGACGCAAGCGCGCGTGGGCGATCCATGGAACTGGCCCCGATGGATTCCGTGTCGACGAGGTATCTCCCTTCGGCACCACTCTCGTCCATGCGGTGAATGGCGCGTCATCGCGCGAGTTCACCATTGAGTCGACCGATTTTAATTTGCCGCAAATGATCCCCAGCGATCTTGCTGGGGGTGATGCCAAGACAAATGCCCGCATCCTTCGGTGCATCCTCGATGGTACACTGCAAGGCGCGCCCAGAGCCGTCGTCCAACTCAATGCGGCCGCCGCAATCTGCTCAGCAGGCATGGCCCCGGACATGAGTCAGGCTTGGGATCAAGCTGGGGATTCCATCGACAATGGCAATGCTCTTCGTTCCCTCGAAAATCTCCGCTCCGTAGCCTGATCGGTGAAAGTCCGTGAAAATTCCCAGTAGCAGTCTATAAAAGATGTAACCATGAAACGCCTCATTCTTCTTTGCAGTCTCCTCGCCCTCCCTCTCGCTTTGAATTCCTGCGCCACGGCAGGCTCAAAATCATCGGCCTCTCTCGCCGTTCTGGCTCAACAAGGTGTTCCCTCCGCCACACTCTCTCGCATCAAAGCAGGCCGCGTCTTGAGCTTTTCTGACATACTAACTCTCGTGCAGCGCCACATCTCTGATAAGGCGATCGTCGCCTACCTCAAGAGCACCCACGCCCCTTACCGCTTCACCACGGCGCAACTTGAGCAACTCTCGAATGCAGGAGCGGGATCAGCCTTGGTGAATTATCTCGGTGCCTCCATTGGATACTATGAGGCCACCAAAGCCAACCAAGTCGGTGCCAGCAAATGGGACAACCACCCCTACTTCAATGATCCCGCCTACTGGGGAGCGGCTCCGTTTGACTACGGATTCCCGATGGAGTGGGATGATCAGGCGATCCTTTGCAACAAAGCCAACGCTCGCCGGTAGGCAATCACCGAAACCAAGCGGATTTTTTAAACGATGGAAGCTGTCCAATACCGGATCGGAAATGAAAAGCTCATACGCGTGCTTGATGGCGCCAGCGAACGTCTCCGCTCGCTCCTCACCAAGCAAGGTCGCCCAGGCGGCGCCCTCCGCGTTGCCGTCATTGGCGGCGGATGCTCCGGTCTTCAATACAAGATGGACCTCGTCGATGGGCCCGCCAATCGCGACATCATGGTGGAGTCAAATAGCGTCCGCGTCGTCGTTGACCCGAAGAGCGCCTTATTTGTGAGTGGCTCGGAACTCGACTTCAGCGACGACCTGCAGAAGGGCGGATTCAAAGTCACCAACCCGAACGCCGTGGCCCACTGCTCTTGCGGAGAGAGCTTTTCCGCGTGACGGATTTTTTCAGCGAGTTCGGTTTGGACCGCCGAGCCTGGATCGATTTGGACGATCTAAAAGCAAAATATCACGCCCTCATGGCAGAGGCCCACCCAGACAAATCCAACGGCAGCACAGCTAAGTCCACGTTACTCAACGAAGCCCGCAAAACCCTCTCCAGCCATCCCCACCGGCTTCGTCACATCGCCGCCCTTATGGGTGCTGGATCGGAAAGCACCACCAAGGTTTCGCCCGACTGGGATTTATTTTCCCGCACCGGCGACCTTACTCGTCGCGCGAGCGTCGCCATGGGGAAAAAAGCTTCGCTCACCTCGCCCATAGCTAAAGCTGTCTTGCGGGCCGAACTCACCCAACTCGAGTCCGACTTGATCACTTTGCGCAAGGAAATCAACGCCCACTTGGATCAACTCGAAATCCGAACCCGAGAAGCGGATCAATCCCCGCACGATGCAGCCTCCCTCCTTGTCTTAGCCGAGGAATGGACATTCGCTACCCGCTGGTCCCAATCGATCAACGCCGCGATCACGGCCCTCAGAAATTGAACACTGCCGTCTAAAGACAGCTCTCGATACGACATCGATTCGTCAAGTGTTGGCCGGTTGACTTATTGTGTCTCGCGTGTCACGGTTTATGAACA
>CAYRTN010000154.1:0-4493 GCA_964427235.1 uncultured Chthoniobacter sp.
AACGGCATTCATACTTTTAATGTAAGAATTCCTACTTTTTAGTCAAACAGGAAAATGGCCTTGCTTGGGAGGTTCGCTCTGCCGAATCCTCGTATTCGGGAGGGTTAGTTTTTGGTGATAGGTCGAAAAAATCTTGAGTTATACCAAAGCTAGAATGCTTTTTGACTCATGCTGTAGCGGCGGTCTGCGAACACCGATGGGGAGCGATTCGGCGCTCCTAGAGACGCCGCTACAAGTGAAATCGGTTCGCTCAAATTTAAAAGCCATCAGTATTACTTCCAGCCCCGGGCTTCGATGCTGTCGAGATGGAGTGTGATGGGGTCTGTGCGTTTAGGGATGTCTGGGGTGCTGAGAGAATCGAGGAGCGGGGTGCCCGTGGATTCCATTTGTGTGGCTTCATACCAGTTTAAATAATCTGTAATCTTGTCCATTTTTACCAGCAACTGAGCTCGGAGCTTTTCGATGTCGGTGATTTTATCTGCGAGTTTAGTTTTGGGTTTTCGCGCAAGGATGGATGTAATGCCGTAGTATTCCTTCACGATGGGTCTAAGAAGAGGATGGGCGCGGAAGTCCAAGTTGAGCAATTGGGCGGCGGCCTGCTGCATAAGAAATGCGCCACCTCTGCCTCGTGCCGATTCAATCAGGGCATCAGCTAAGGGGGGGGCGGGCTGCGACGGTGAGCGGTTCGGGGTGGCTTGGGCGAGGATGTTCGAAAGTTCTTTGTTGGTGTCAGGAACGCTGAGGGACAGAAATTGCTGGGGCAGGGAATTCTGGGCGATTTCGAGCGTCCACCTTTTTCCCATTTCGGTGGGGTCTTTTTGCAGCGCGGGAAAAAAGGCGATCAGAGATGGAATTGATCTGTCGGAACTCGGGAGGGACTCAAGGTAAGCGGTCAACTGGTTGCGCGAGTTCGGGAGTTTCCCCAACATTTTCACCATGGCGAGGGCTTTGGCTCGGTATAAAAGGAGAGACACTTTATCGAGACGGGATGGTTTTTCGTGAAGGAACTCATCGAAGTTTGGGGGGCGTTTGGATGTGATGAGGGCAGAGTATACACCTGCAGGGGGATTTCCCTGTTCGCGTTGGAAATGCTCGGCCATTCCGAATACAAGCCACTCTGGAGGTTCTGTGGTTTTGTTTCCGGCGCGCGGGGGATGATTTTTGTGAATGGCATGGAGGGCTAGGGCGCGGAATAGTGAGATTTCAAAATCGCCATTTTCGAGGGCGGAAGGAGACGCGATATCGACTTGGATTTTCATTCCGCCGCCATCGGTCTCGAAGAGGAAGTTCGTGACGGGAGGCGTGCTGCGGGGGAGAGATTTTTTGGTGAGATCTTGAATGATGATCGGCGCTGCAGATGGGATCTCGGACTTGATGGTTTGATTCCACAGGGCGAGCGCTTCGTCTGCCTTCCTCGCTAGGCGGTTGCGCATTTCTCGATCGGGGGAGTAAGCCACAAAGCTCCCAGATCGACTCACCGTTCTCGTTGCATCGATCGAGTCTGCCGCGTGAATGCGATGGATGTGGGCTGTGACGATGAGCGCTAGAAGGGCGCTGGGGGCTATTTGACGGAAGAATCCGGCCATCGAACTATGACGTTCACGGGTGTTATGCTGATCGATGAGGCGGATTTGAGTGGGGCTAGGGCATTTTTCATCGAGTCATAGCAGGGGCGGAATACCGGGATTATAGCGGGTATAAGTAAAGGGTGTATAGGCAAGGATCCGATCCAAGCCCCAGTGAAAACGAATGTTGTAGAATTTGTGCTCGATACAGGTTGTAGACGAAGTGTGAAAATCAAATCACGATCAAAGACGCGTTGCTTCATTACGAAGTCCAAATCGCCTTCATTCATGTTCACGAAACAACCTTCAAAGGAGGTGTGGATTCCGAGTTGACTGGCCACTGGGCCTAGCCGCACTTTTGTAGTTAAATGCTGGTTGAGACCCTCCTTGTTGATGCTCCAAGTGCCATTGGAGCTGGATGCTGCTGCTTTTAAAGATCGGAGTTGTGTTGCGCAAATATCAAGGTTTTGCGGCAATGGCGGGGCCGGTTGAGGTGCCTTTGTGTTGGTTTCCTGTTCTGGGATATGAGAAATGTCGTAGCTAAAGTGTGGGGCATGAGTTCTACCGTGATTAGGTTTGATTTTCTCAAGGTCTTCTGGGGGAGTAAGCGCTAAATAAAAAGCGTAAATGAGACCGATGAAAAGCGCCCATGGAACAAGGTTCCTCAGGCGGAAGAGGTTTTTCCAGAGCGAAGGTTTCTTGAGTTGCTTGCGGGGGGGCGGGGCTTTGAAGCGTAGGATTTGTGGCGCGGAGGTTCCTTCCTTTAAATTGGGTTTACTGACACCGAATGTGGGGACTACAGCTGAGATGTTGTCTCCACAATCAAGGCAAACGGTGCGTTTGTCATCGTTCTCGGTGTGACACTTTGGACAGATTTTCATCGGTGGGTGGCTTTAGGTGCTTGTGCTGGGGGTGGACGGCTTGGATTCCGTTTTGGCTGGTGCAGGAGTTGTTGTAGCAGGCGTTGATGGGGTAGCAGGAGTAGTTGCCCCAGATTCACTCTGCGCGGCTTTTTTGTAACCTTCGCTGCGGTAGTCTGTGATGTAAAAACCAGAACCCTTGAATATAAGCCCAGCGCCGGTGCCAATGAGGCGACGGACTTTTCCATGGCCCCATTCGGACATGCCACAGGTGGTTTCTGGGCATGTCTCGAAGGGCTTATCTTTCATGGACTGGAAGGCCTCAAAACTCTTTCCGCATTTCTCGCACTCGTAATCGTAGGTAGGCATACTTTTATGCACCCTACCAGTCGTGCTCGATCACTGCAATACCGCTGGCACTTTCCTTAGCGAACGGGTGGCTTGGGGCTCTGTGGTTTGTAAGTGATTGTGACACTTCTTTTCTGCACGTTGTTCGCGCTTGTGCCAGTCGTGGAATCATAGAGCGAACGAGTGAAGTAGATGAGCGCAGTGCCAGTGGACTTCGGATCAAAATACGGATCCCCCGTTGGAACCTTGATATCGAGAGCGGCATCCCCGCTGGATGTGAGCCCGATGTCATGGTCAAGGAATTGGCCCCAACCATAGATCCAATCGGAGAGGTTGCGATTATTGGGGTCGGTGGTGGTGAGGTCGCACAGGGAGTTGCTGACGAGTCTTGCGCTTGGGCGGGTGCTGCCTGCTGGAGTGGAAACGGAATCTCCATAGGCGGCAGGGGCCATTCTCATTAAGTCCACGCCGGCACTACCCCAGGTCGGATGTGAAAGATTGTTGCCCTTGCCATCAAGAGCTGGAGCAGTCCCTGAGGCGGGGGGCACTTTCAGGAATGCGGCAGGGAGGGGAGAGGACTTTGGCTGCAAGGCGGCAAGCGTTGTGTCGTCGAAGAAAAAGACGTTGTCCTGAATTTTAGTGAGTGTCGTATTTCTCCGGATGATGTCGGACAAGCGGGTGCGCTCGATGGATTCGAGTTGGGGGCCGCTGAAGACTTTTGAATACCAAAAGCGATCGCCATCGCGAAGGCGCTCAAATTGATCGGCGATGATGCGTTGAAATGTCGGTCCAACGCTGGATCCGGCGAGGTGATCTTCCGCGAGGCCTCCTACCCAAAGATCAATGGCGTTCACGCTACCATACAATGCGAGGAGCTTCGCCTGCACGGCTGGATTCAGGGTGATCTGAGCGAAACTGGTGACACGTGGAAGTCCATAGGCGGCTCGTGTCGTATTGTAGTCCGAAAGACCGTGGTCGCGCCCGCGTTGGATGTTGAGAGAAGCGAGGTCGAATCCACCAGCCCCGGGAGGGCCGAAGAGGAAGTTCCTCAAACCATTGACGAGTTGGGTGTCCACTTCCTGAGCTTTATCGGAAGCAAGGTATTTGAGGAGGGGGGCTGGGCCGACCGCCTGTAGCACAGAAGGATTGAAAAAGGCCTCGGCTAGGGCGAGGGCTTCATCGATCTCATTTCCGTCGTTGTCTAAGAGTTCAACGTCATCGTTGATGAGGGTATGACCGATCCGATACGCACCCGTGGAGAACTCTGTAGCGATCCCGGGGTTCACATCGGGACGATAGCCCTCGTAGGGCCTAATGGCTTTTGGGCCGAGGAGCGCGGGGAGGAATTCCCGGTAGGTGATGACTTGAATTTCGGCGACCACGATTTTTCGTGCAGCCTGAAAGATCTCCTCGTCGTTGAGCTTGGGGTTGGCGTTCGATATCGCTTTAGCGATTTGGTTGTGCTCGCGGAGGAAGAGGGTGTGAATGGCGCTCAATTCCACATTTTCATTGGCCCTCACGTCACCGGAGAGAAACATCTGATTGTCTGGGAAAAAATGGGCGTCATTGGCATTCGCAAAGCCAGCTGTATTGAGTGGCATGAGGTCCGTGCCACTTGTCTTCAGGAGCCCACCTTGAAATGTGCGCAAGGCAGAGGCTCTCGCGGAGTCCGTGCCGTAGACGACTGAGCCATCAATGTAGGCCGAGATCTGATTCATCT
>CAYRTN010000155.1:0-4477 GCA_964427235.1 uncultured Chthoniobacter sp.
CCTGCCGTGAGGATAAGGCCACGGGCGGGAACATCCGCCTGCGGGTAGGGTTCGCACCGCTCCATCAATGCGTGCTCGCTGATGCGCTCGCCGCCTTCCTCCCATGTCTCGCCAAGCGAGGTGTTAATCCAGACTTGCAAGGTTGAGGGGTCGTCCTTGGCGCGACCGTGCTCGATGGCGATGTCTGCGATGGATCGCCACGGTGAATAGAGTTCGTTCAAGTGAAAGCCCGCGATGCGGCTGGGTCCGGCGCTGGCCTGCCACCGTCCACGGGCAACGGCTTGGTTTTTTTGGGCGTTGGTTATCGTGCCGTTGCACGAGGGGCAGCGGAGCGTTGCAAGGTCGCGCCGTCCGTCCTGCCATACGACATTGCCCCAGCGGAGCGGGTGCTCGTGCTGGCAATGCGGGCAAGGCACGAGGAAATGCCGCTGGTCGGAAATCTCGAAAGCTCGCTCGATGCGGGAGAGACCTTTCACGGTCGGGGTCGAGACCATGACGACGCGGCGGTTCCAGAAGTTTTTGGTTCGGGCGATGGCGAGGTTTACCGGGTCGCCCTCTGTCCCGGCGCTGGCGGGGTAACGGTCCACCTCGTCAAGAAGGAGGACACGGATCGGGCGCGAGGCCAGCCCGCTGGGGGCGTTGGCTCCCACAAGCGTGACATGCCCGCCGGGGAATCGTTTGTGAAGGATCGTGTTTCCTGAGTCGCGTGAGCGGACAGGGCGCACTTTCGAGCGAAGGCTTGGCGAGTCTCGGAACATCGGCGCGAGTCGGTCCTTGGAAAAGGTTTCCGCCATCGCCTCGTCCGGCTGCACGAGCATGAGGGGCGAGGGGTCGAAGTCCACGAAGTAGCCGATGCAGTTTAAAAGGATTTCGGTTTTTCCAACTTGCGCCGATGACATCACGACAACCTGCTCGATGTTCGGATCGGCTACGGCGTCCATGATTCCCCTTTGGTATTCCGCCCGCTCTGTTCGCCACTGGCCTTTCTCCGCTGCCGCCTCGCCAGAGAGTTTGCGCCGGTGGTCTGCCCATTGCGAAATCGTCCACTTCGGAGGGGGCGCAATGATTGCCGTCCACGCCGCGATGACCTCGCTGGCGCGGTCGAGTTCCTTGGCGGTCATGTCTCCCAGCCTTCGCTGGTCTCTTCCTCTTCCGGCTTCGGCTCGTTCCTCTTCAGGTATCGGTTGAGAATTTCCCGCCCGTTGTATTTCGAGCATTCAAGCATCGCCTCATGGAGCAGGGTCTCGATGAGCGCCGCGCATTTGTTCGCGTCCGTCTCGTCTGCCACTCGCGGGCCTGCCGTGGTCGGGATGGCCAAAAGCTTAGCCCGCATGTTCGCCAACGCCTCGCCTACGACCTCCGTCATGCAAGCGGCGTCATGGAGTTCGCCGCGCATGGCCTGCGATTGCGCTTCGAGGATCTCGGCGCGGGCTTTGTAAACTCTGGTGCGTTGCGTCTCATAGCTGTTTTCGTCTCCGTCTATCCCTCCGGTTTTTTTTCCGGATCGGTCTTGCAAGAAGCGAATGTATCCTTTTATGGACAGCCAGAGGTCATAAAGTCCCCGCTCCGTTTTTACGATGACCTCCATCTTTGCGAGTTGCTGAACTCGCACTTCGGTAATGTTGAAAATTCGTGCAAGTTTTTTGACAGAGCACTTTTCCGTTTTGTTTTCTGATTTTTGGCTTTTTTTTGGTTCTGGTTTGGCTTGTTGTGGATTTTGTCCAGCCATTTCCGAAACTAAAGCGCGGAGGTCATTGGGCAGCATGTTTTTCGAGGGCTAATAATTTGTTGATTTCTTTTTGAATTGAAAGGCAGGCTTTGAAGTCCTGAATTTGCAGTGAGTTTTTGAAAAGCAGGTTTAACCTGGCTACCGCCCGCCCAAGCTCAAATTGTGCGTTGAATTGCGAGCACGCCTTAAAATACTCAGCGACAACTTGCCAAGCTTGTTGTTTTTTTTCTGGATTCCAAGTTTCCATGTGTGCTGAAAGCGCTGTGTCGTCAGTTCCTACCGCTACCATCTGAATCACTTTGGTCGCCTCTTCCGCGGTCAGGTGGACGGTTGTTAGTTCCTTAGATTGTGAAGGCTTCTTCGATCCATCCTCTGTGGTGCTCATAAAGTTCGCGATTGTTTCCAATGATGTTTTGTTCGATGCGTGGGTTGGCGGTAAAATTGGCCGATCCTTCCATCACGAAGTAATTTCCTGCGTGGTCGTCTATTAAAAGAACCTTGGCGTGATTTTCCAGTGCGCGGATTTTCTGTTTTCTTTGCATGAGGCCGTTGGCAATCGTGGCAAAGACGGCGCTTTCCCTACGTTTGAAATATGTTCCGGTTAGCAGGTGAAGGCTCCCGCACCGGCCATCATCCAGCATTTGAAGCATTTCCAAGGCGTTTTGACGGTTAAGCGTCCAAGTTGAGGCGTGAATTGTGACATTTTTTGCTTTTGTCAGTTCGATGAGGAGCGGGCACAGCTGCCAGTAGTCGAATGAACCGTTTGAAACGATGTGGAAAAACTCGTTAGGCTTTGGCGGATCTCCCAGCAAATCCTTGGCCTTTTCCTTCTTTAAGCAGGTTATCATTTTCCTTTTCCCGTCGATCTTTACCTTCCGGGGCGTGATTGTTTCCGTGGTTTCTAAGCTAACTCCGTAGTCGATTGGCCGGAAAAGGTCGTTTAGGTTGTCCATGTAGATTTTTTGACTTGCAAAGCAAAGTGTGGTTTTTTGGTCAATCTCTAGCCAATATCTGCAAGTTTCCGCATACCCGCTCCCGTCCCCCCTCCGGAGTACCTAATACCCCCCCTCCTGGTGGCTGGTCGAAGGCTTTGAGCGGGTATCGGTACACACCATCAGGACGGGCGCATAGTTGCTTGACCCACTTGGGCGTAACTCCAAACATGACGGCGACTTGCGCGTGAGTCTTCCCTTCCTCAACGGCCATGCGTATGCGCTGCTGTCTTTCAAAGACGGCGATATGGTGGCAGGTAGCCAGCGGCAGGAGCATGCCGGAGAACTCCTGTTGCATCGCCTTGGCCTTGTCTTCACCGATCGTGCGCACTAGATAGCTGTCCGAGGCCAACCGTCCTTTTGGCACATACAGGCAGCGATAGAGGCAGGACATGGCGAGGGCGAGGGTGTCCTTGCGGCCAATGACATCGGCTATAACTTGAGCGGTGGGTGGGAGTGGGATTTCAGAGGACATGGTTTTTGTTTGAGTCTTTGCGGCGTTCGTCGAGGTCGATGGCATCCATCATTTCGCGTGCGATTTCGGCGATTGATCCTTTGGTGTTTGGTCGTGCTCGTGCCATGAGAGTGGCCCATAGCACGACATATCCACGGGCTGCGTGGTGAGGTGTTCCATCCTTTTGAAATTTAGAGGTTTTCAAGTTTGGCTTTCTTTGAGCGTGTGGGCTTTTTGTTTTTCGTCAAATTATTTTTGTTCGGCCTAAATGCTTCTGTGATGATGGCTTGCGCGGGTAGTGTTACCGGCAGGCTTTTGCATAGTTTGCAAAAAAATTTTGATCGGAGGAATTTTGCACCTGACGACATATTGCGGTCTGCGTTTTCAGCGTCTTGGCGGCCTTGGTATTCCGTTTCCTTTTTAACGTCTGTGACCGCCTGCCGAACGATGGCACAGAGGATTTTGCGGTAGTATTCGAGGAGGAGTTTTTCATCGTCCGCATCGCTCATTTGAGGGTTTTCCAGCGTGTTATGGCGTGGGTGATTTTTAGGGATTCCGCTATGTGCTTGTCGTCCGGGCTGCGCGGCGTGTTGGTTAGGTGCGCGGCAAGATAGCGAGTTGCGATTGCAGCTAGTTCGTTTGCAACGGATCGCGCTTCGTCGCGTTCACGCTCTAATTGCCGCGCAAATTCGGCGGGAACGGTTGCGCAGGAATAAAAGCCAATATGCGGCGATGCTTTCTCATCTGTCTCTGGTGTTGGTCGCTCGCTCATTTTAGTTCCTCCTTTTCATATTTCCCATTTTTCCAGAGCCACAGCTCGCTGAGTGTGTTGTCGAGTTCTGCCGCATCTTCCTTGGCGTTTTGCCTGAGCGAACGGATCACGCCGACCAGCTCCATGTTGTCGCTGATGAGCTTTTCCACCTCCGATTTGAGGCGTTTGTTTTCTTCGATGATGTCTTTCATTTTGTGGATGTTCGGCGGTTGTATTCGGCGATGAGTAGGGCGTCGGCGATGGCGTGCGTGACTTTGAGTTTCGGGAATAGCTCTTGGGCTCGGCGTTTGGAGACATTCTTGTCGCCCTTGGTCATGCAACCCATGGCCTTCTGCCACATGGCGGGCCTCACGCGCTCGTAGGGGATGCCTAGCGCGGTCATTGCCATCTGAAGGCGTCCATATCCTTCGCCAAAGGTGAATGCCGACTTGACGCCCATTTGGGGGCTTGAGTGGACGAGCTCGAGGGCGGCGATGGGCTCGGCCATGCAAACGCTGTCGCGGAGGAGGTCGAAGATGTCGCGGTCGGTC
>CAYRTN010000156.1:0-4459 GCA_964427235.1 uncultured Chthoniobacter sp.
ATTGATTTTCATTACGAAATATTAGCAAAACGCATACGCGAACTATCGTTCCTTAATAATGGCGTCAAAATGGAATTGATAGATCAAAGAACAAATAAATCAGAAAACTTCGCATACTCAGGCGGTGTAAAAGGATTCGTCGAGTATATGAATCGATCTAAATCTGTACTTCACAAAAAAGCATTTCATGCTTTCGGTGAAAAGGACGGCATCAGCGTGGAAGTGTCTATGCAATGGAATGATTCATATGGTGAAAATGTTCAATGCTTTACAAACAATATTCCTCAAAGAGATGGCGGCACACACTTAACAGGCCTTCGTACAGCAATGACCCGAACGCTAAATAATTTTATTGAGCAAAATGAACTCGCTAAAAAAGCAAAAGTAGAAACAACCGGCGATGATATGCGCGAAGGACTCACTTGTATTTTGTCAGTGAAAGTACCAGAGCCTAAATTTTCTTCACAAACAAAAGATAAATTGGTTTCAAGTGAAGTACAGCCAGTCGTATCTGATGTAGTTGCATCTAAGCTTGCTGATTTCTTAGCTGAGAGTCCAGCAGATGCAAAAATTATTTGTAATAAAATTATTGATGCTGCGCGCGCGCGCGAAGCAGCGCGCAAAGCACGTGACATGACAAGACGTAAAGGCGCCATGGACTCTATGGGTCTTCCAGGAAAGCTAGCAGACTGCCAAGAAAAAGATCCTTCTTTATGTGAAATTTACTTGGTCGAGGGTGATTCTGCGGGAGGTTCTGCAAAGCAAGGGCGTGATCGTAAGAACCAAGCAATCCTTCCGTTAAAAGGAAAAATTCTAAACGTAGAAAAAGCGCGCTTTGACAAAATGTTGGCAAGCCAAGAGGTTGTGACGCTAATCACCGTTCTGGGCACCGGGATTGGAATTGAGGAATATAAAGCTGACAAGCTGCGCTATCACCGCATCATTATCATGACTGACGCTGATGTGGACGGCAGCCATATCAGGACGCTTTTATTAACCTTCTTTTATAGACAAATGCCTGAGTTAATTGAGCGAGGCCATATTTATATTGCTCAGCCACCCCTCTATAAAGTGAAGTTTGGAAAAAACGAGCAATACATTAAAGATGATGCGGAGCTAAATCAACTCTTATTAAAGATCGCACTCGAAACAGCTTCTTTACAAACCCCAAGCGGCGAAGTTGTTGAGGGAGAAGCATTAAATGAACTGGCAAAACATTATCAAGTCATCCAGTCGATTGTTGATCGCCTATCCAGAACGATTGATGAAGACGCCCTAAGGGCGATTGCGTCTGGTACTCAACTAAACCTGGATACTGAACAATCTGCAAATGAATCGGCCGATCGCTTAAGAAAAGCCTTGGCTGTCTCTTTAAATCCACTGGCGCTTCCACCTGAGATTGTTGTTCAAAAAGAAGATCGTACAGAGCGCTTTAGGCTGTTGTTATCGCGACGCATCCACGGCAACTTGAAGCTGTCCGCCATTAATTCTGACTTTGTTCATGGCGATGACTATCAAAGCTTAGCAAATGCAGCAGCAGTTTTGTCTGGCAGAGTTCTGCCTGGATCAAAGGTGCGCCGAGGCGATCCCGATAAAAGCCAAAAAGAACAAACTATTAACGATTTTAGGGCCGCCTTTGCGTGGCTGTTGTCTGAAGCAGAGCGCATATTAAGTCGCCAGCGCTATAAAGGTCTTGGTGAGATGAATCCATCCCAGCTATGGGAAACCACGATGGACACCAATTCACGCACGCTCTTGCAAGTCAAGATCGAAGATGCCATTGCCGCAGACCAAGTCTTCACTACATTAATGGGAGACGAGGTTGAGCCGCGCCGCGCATTTATTGAAAAGAATGCGCTCATTGCCCGTAATCTAGACGTTTAGTGATGAAATCAAAAAAATCAAAACCACCAAAGGTGGACCGGTCATCCATTGTTGTTAAATCCTCACCGATTCATGGCAAGGGGGTTTTTGTAGCAAAGCCAATTAAAAAGGGCCAGGCCATTATTGAGTACAAGGGCGAGCGCATTAGCTGGAAGTTAGCCATCAAGCGTCACCCACACGACAAGAAGGACCCAAATCACACCTTTTACTTTTCTTTAGATGATGGTCGAGTCATCGACGCAAAGTACGGCGGAAATGCTGCGCGTTGGATCAATCATTCTTGCAAGCCAAGCTGCGAGACAAAAGAGGGCTCCTACGATGGCGAGCCACGTGTATTTATTTATGCAAAGCGCGCCTTAACCGTTGGAGAAGAATTGTTCTACGACTACTCGCTTGATATTGAGGGCCGCATAAGCAAGCAAATGAAAAAAGATTATGAGTGTCGTTGTGGTGCGAAGAGGTGTCGTGGCACCATGCTTGCGCTCAAAGCAAAATAAGCCATCCAGTCTGCTATGTTGTATCTAACTATTCAAGAGCTTGAGGCTGCAATTAATTATTGGCGTAGCCAGTCACCCGCAGAGGGAGAAGAGTTGCGCTTGTGTTTAGAGGCCTCCGCTCTCGCAAAGCCTTATGCCCTGATGATTATTCAGGGCTCCCAAAGGATGCCTTTGGATGTTTTGGATGAAGTCAGTAGGGCTGCAATCACACAATATCGCAATATAACCCTTGACCTTCGCAAATCCACTTAGTTCTTGTGCTGGTATTTCTGATAGAGGGCAATAATCTCGCCAACAACCCCGCGCCTAAAGGCAAGGACACAGACCACAAAAATGACCCCCGTAATAATCGTGCTCCAACCACCCAAGTTCGCCAAGTAGTTCTGTAGATTAATAACAATGGCGGCTCCTATTACTGGGCCCCAAAGCGTACCAATCCCACCCAAAATTGTCATTAATACCGCTTCCCCAGAGGTATGCCAAAACACATCCGAGAGGGAGGCTAGTTGTAAAACTAGGCTTTTTAAGCCGCCACCTAAACCTGCCAACCCTGCAGACAAAGTAAAGGCGACTAACTTATAACGATTAACGTCATAACCCAGAGAAACAGCGCGCGGCTCATTTTCGCGAATGGCTTTCATGACCTGACCAAAGGGCGATCCCACAATCCGCTTGATCATTAAAAAAGCCAAAATAAAAACGGCCAAAGAAAAGTAATACATATTGGTGGATTTTGTTAAATCAATCACACCCAAGAACATGCCCCGAGGAACGCCTTGAATGCCATCCTCCCCGTTTGTAAACGGTAATTGAGTTGCTGCGAAAAAAACAACCTGTGCTAGGGCCAGGGTAATCATGGCAAAGTAAATTCCTTGTCGCCGAATTGCTAGGCTACCAAAGACGTAACCCAATACCGTAGCGCAAAGCACCCCGCAAAATAAGCCAAGCTCTGGGGTTAAACCCCACTCCTTCATAACATGGGCGGTAATGTATGAGCCTGTGCCAAAAAATGCAGCCTGACCAAAAGAAAGGAGGCCGGCAAAACCTAACAAGAGATTTAAAGAGGCAGCCAAGATGGCAAAACAAAATACTTTCATCATGAAAAGGTCATAGACGAAGCCCTGGAAGGGAACAATCGCCAACAAAGCCATGATGACTATTGAAACCTTATTAATATTAGAGAGCTTCATCGTTAATTGGCCTTTCCAAACAAGCCGGCCGGTTTTATCAAGAGCACAATAATCATAATAATGAAGATTGATACTGACGAGGCTTGGGGGTAAAACACTTTTGTTAAGCCCTCAATTACTCCTAAACCCAATCCCGTCACAATTGCGCCAGCAATTGATCCCATGCCACCAATCACAACAACTGCGAACACCACAATAATTAAATTGGAACCCATAACGGCTGTTACCTGGTAAATTGGGGCCGCCATGACTCCGGCAAAAGCGGCTAATGCACATCCGGCGCCATAGGTAAGCGTAACAATCAGAGGCACATTGATGCCCAAGGCTTGAAGTAATCTTGGGTTCTCTGTCCCCGCCCTTAATAGGCTTCCTAAGTTAGTGCGCTCAATGAAATACCAGGTGGCAAAACAAACAATGAGCGCCAAGAACACAACCCAGAGCCTGTAATAGGGTAAGAATAGCTCGCCAATACGCAAGCCGCCTTGCAGCAGCTCGGGCACTGGATAACTATTACCCAGTGCGCCAAACCAATGACGAAACATGCCTTCTATCACTAAGGCCAGGCCAAAGGTTAACAATAAACCATACAAATGATCCAAATGGTAAAGACGCTTCAGCATGGTTTTTTCAATTACCATGCTGAAAAGTCCTACAAGCAGTGGCGCCAATATCAGGGCCACAAAATAATTTAGTTGAAAACCTGGTACTCCAATCCAATTTCCAATTTGTGTTAATCCAAGCCATGCCACCATGGCGCCCAACATATATTGAGCGCCATGGGTGAAGTTAATGACATTTAGTAAGCCAAAAATGACCGCTAGACCCAGGCTCAAGAGCGCGTAGAAGGAACCATTAATCAGCCCAATTAAAAGCTGAGAAACTAAAGCT
>CAYRTN010000157.1:0-4415 GCA_964427235.1 uncultured Chthoniobacter sp.
TCGAAGGTTATGAGGTTTTTTGGAATTCCGCCCTCAAGCCCGGTTACTCAGGCACGGCGATCCTCACGCGCAAAAAACCGCTTGCCGTCACCTACGGCATTGGCGTTACCGAGCACGATACCGAGGGGCGCGTGATCTCTGCGGATTTCGGCGATTTTCATTTGGTGAATGTTTATACACCGAACTCGAAGAGGGAACTCACCCGCCTCGATTACCGCACGCGTGATTGGACCCCCGCCTTCATCAACCACCTCGTGCATCTCCAAAAATCGAAACCGGTCATTTTCTGTGGCGATATGAATGTCGCCCACCACGAGATCGATCTGGCTCGCCCGAAGGATAATACCCGCAATGCAGGATTCACGGTCGAGGAGAGGGAGGCATTTGACCAAGTCCTCAACGCCGGATTCATCGATACCTTCCGTCACTTTGAACCCAAAGGCGGAAATTACACCTGGTGGAGCTACCAGCATGGCGCACGGGAAAAGAATATCGGATGGCGCATCGACTACTTTTGCGCCTCCGCCTCAATGGCCTCGAGCCTCAAATCCGCTTTCATCCAACCCGAAATCACTGGCAGCGACCACTGCCCAGTCGGCCTCGTGATCGATGCGTAAGATTTTTTAAAGAAAATTTGAACACGTCCACTTCCGCGGCGTCTAACCTATCAGTTGCGACAACAACTCAGGTCACCGCGGTTCAGTTTTATTGTTTTTTTCTGAGCCACCATGCGGTGACCTGATTTTTTTGTCACTTTTGATCTCTTGCTTGAAGTGTGCGACTTGTCTAAGCACCACCTCATGGAAGATACCGTGCTAATTGTGGAAGATGAAGCGGACGTCGTAGATCTGCTGCGCTATAACCTCAAGCGTGCGGGATTTAAGGTTCTCGTGGCCACTACCGGTGATGCCGGATTGACTTCCGTTCGCACGCATCGCCCAGACATCGTTGTTCTCGACCTCATGTTGCCCGGCATGAGTGGGCTGGAAGTTTGCCGAGCCCTCAAACAAGATTCCGAAACGACACACATTCCGATACTCATGCTCACCGCCAAGGATGAGCAAAAAGACCGGGTGAAGGGCTTAGAAACAGGCGCGGACGATTATGTTGGCAAGCCATTCAGCCCAAGAGAACTCGTCCTGCGCGTTCAGGCTCTCCTTCGCCGCTTGCGCACGACCGCCGCCAGCACATCGCTCATCGAACTCGACGGCCTCACCCTAGATAAATCCAGCCTACAAGCCCGCATCGACGGCGAACGCCTCGAACTCACCACCACCGAGTTCAAGCTCCTCATCACACTCGTCAATAATCGGGGCCGCACCCTCGGAAGAGATGCCCTCCTCCGCGACGTCTGGGGTTATTCCCCTGGGATGGATACCAGAACCGTCGATACTCACATGCGCCGACTTCGTGAAAAACTACTCGGTCACGCCCCCAGACTGGAAACTATACGCGGCGAAGGCTATCGTTTTAATGTGCATCCCGCATCTTGAACACGTTCCTCATTTTTGCCTCCATCGCAGCCAGCGCCAGCGCGGCGTTCTTATTCTATTTACGCTTCATTAAGCCCTGGCAAAGCCTCCGCCGGGATCTGGAACAAATGGCCTCGGGAAATTTCCGCATTCCCGCCGTGCAGGACGAACCCGGTCAATACGCCGAGACGACAAGACACGTAAAGCGGATCTCTGAGCTACTCCAGCAACTCGACCGCCAAATCGCGAACGAAGATCTCAGCTTGCGTGGCATTCTTTCCAGCATGGTCGAGGGCATTCTCATCATCGACCGCACCCAAAGAATCACGCTGGTCAATGAGGCTCTCCTGAATTTCTTTTCTCCGAACCGATCCCCCATTGGCAGAACTGTGCTGGAGTATTTTCGTCGGCATGAACTCCAAAACGCTAGCGAGCGCGCCCTAACTGGCGCCCCTCCCCAACAAATCGAACTCAGCTTTGAGACCATCACCCCCAAAGGTGCCTCGACTCAAAGGCACTTCAACATTCACGTCGCCGCCCTTTCTCCCGAGTCCAGTTCCCTCCCCCAAGCCGTGCTTCTCGTTTTTCAGGATGTCACCGACGTCCGCAACCTTGAAGCCACACGCAGGGAATTCATTGCCAATGTCTCCCATGAATTCCGAACCCCTCTCGCCATTATCAAGGGGTATGTCGAAACTCTTCTCGACGGCGCCATGGAGGAACCCGAAATGGCTGAGCGTTCGCTTGAAGCCATTCAGCGCAATGTTCAACGCCTTAATCTTCTCATCGAAGATCTACTCAGCATTTCGAAAATGGAAAGCCGAGCGCGCCTTTTGGAATTGGATTCCGCGAACCTCCACGACCTCATGCTGCGCGTTTTGGAAAATCTGGCCACCACCATCTCGGAAACAAAGGCACGCATCCAAATCGAGTGGCCAGAGGATGCCCGCATCGTCCAAGCGGACAGTCCTCGCATGGAACAAGTTTACTTGAACCTTCTCACCAATGCCCTTCGTTACGCCGACTCGGGGGACCTCGTTCTTTCCATCACCGCAAAACGAGATGACACCCACCTCACCATCGCCATCGCTGACAACGGACCAGGCATCCCGCTTAGCGCGCAGCCTTTTATTTTCGACCGGTTTTATCGGGTTCACAAAGACCGCTCCCGCGACGGCGGAGGTACGGGACTCGGACTCTCCATCGTCAAAAACATCATCCTCGCCCACGGAGGCACGATTTCCGTCGAGAGCACACCAGGCCATGGAGCCACCTTCCTGATCCGCCTTCCCGCTTCTCAAAACACCACCCCAAACCCCGCTTAATTTTTTTCGCAACTTTTCCCCAACTCTGGGGTTTTAGCTTTTGAACATCATGAAATACACCCACTCGCTCCTTGGTCTCGCCGCCCTCTGCACATTGCAACTCACCACGCCTGCATGGTCTCAAAGCCCCGCTCCTGGACAGAAATCACCGCCCCAAGCCGGGGGTAAGGAAGGTTATTGGAAAGGTCATGAGAAAAAAATCCTCGAAGCCATCCCTGAGGATCTTCGCGAGCGCTTCAAGACCGCTAGAGCGGCCGCCATGGAAGACCCCAAGATCCAAGAGCTCAAAAACGAAGCGGACAAGGCATCGGAAGCCCTCCGCACGGCAGTCCGCGAATCCATGGTCAAATCCGACCCCGCTCTCACCGATGCCGTTAATAAAATCTCCGAAGCATTCAAAAAGAATCGGAATGACATGAAGACGGAGAAGGGCGGCAAAGAAGCCAAACGCAAAGACGGAGACTCTCCGGCAGCCAAGCTCCCGCCAGAAGAAAAAAGCAAACTGGATGCTGCTAGAGCGATAGCCAAGCAAGCCCCCTCTGTTCAAGCCGCCGAAGCGAAATTGAAAACTGCAACGACGCCAGAAAGCCGTGAAATTGCGGCCAAGGAATTCCGCCAAGCCATGCACGACGCTATTCTCACAGCGGATCCTTCCCTCGCCTCCGTTTTGGAATCTCTGGACGCACCTAAACCTCCGCGTCAAAATCCGCCAACTCCACCCGCCCAGCCCGAGGTGGAAGCACAGCCCGCTCAGTAGAACCCAGAGGCCCGCGAGGAACGTGCGACTAGATCGAGAAATGAATCGCGCGTTCCTTGGCCCGGCGGTTCATCCCGTCGCACATGAGCTTACATAGCTCCATCACCATCGGATCTCCGATCGAGTAAATCGCCGTCGTTCCCCGTTGCTCCCGATTCAAAAACCCCTCGTCTCGAAGCACAGCCAGTTGTTTCGAAACATTCGCCTGTGACAACCCGCATATCTCGACGAGTTCATTCACCGACCTAGGCCCCGACTTCAATTCCTGCAAAAGCATCAACCTCGTCGTCTCCGACAAAGCACGGAAACTTCGAGCGATTTTTTCCAATGCCGCGAGTGACTGCTTTTGTGACATGCTTGATTTATCGCTAAATAACGATCCAAACCAAACCTGAATTTTTCAAATATCTTTGGACATTTTGTAAGCAGTCATTGTCAAGCTCGCGCGAATCGTTTACTGATTTACCTTCTTCTAGTGGGATGGGTGGCAGAGTGGTCGATTGCGCTCGCCTGGAAAGCGTGTATACCGCAAGGTATCGGGGGTTCGAATCCCCCCCCATCCGCCAGAATATTTAGTAGCGAATTCTCATTTCGAGAACCGTGTCAGCGGCACACACTGCGGTCCACGCAGGTAATTTCGTAACTTCGTGAGCACGCCCATTAGGGCCTCCTCAAATTCCCTTACAAATCTTTTCCGTCCATAAGTACGGAGGATTTCATTTTGTTTCGCAACCCTGATCGAAGCGATCCCAGTTTACCCAAATCACCAACCAACTCGACTGCTTTTTCGATTTAGTCGACCCTTAAAAAAGGGGTTGTTACTGCTAATCTGTGGTGGGTGATGGAATTTTTGAGTGAAAA
>CAYRTN010000158.1:0-4402 GCA_964427235.1 uncultured Chthoniobacter sp.
CATCACGTATGAATGCCAGAATCAGCGAGGTATTCGCACGCTTGGAGGATTGGCACTTGATTCTTCGATCGGATCAGAAGGGGCTGGGAACGGAGGCTTCTCATGCTTATCTGCCGAAGCGCTATCTCTTTGATACAGGATTGTTGCGCCATTTGCGCGAGTCGGCAGTTCCCGGAATTCACCTTTTGAATACAGTAGATTCTCTTGTGCGAAAATCGCTCGGCGGGATAGTAGAAAATCAATTGGCAGTAGATCTTGCTCGTGATGGGCTAGACCTTAATGGATGGAAAAAAACACCTTCAGGTGGTGAGATTGATTTTATCGTCAAAATCGGTATGCAAACCATTCCAGTCGAATGCAAGGCGGCCTTGAAAATCGATCGTCGCCATTGGCAGGGGGTGCTGGAATATCTTGCTCAATATGGCCAAAAGTTTGGTGTGGTTGTCAGCCTAGCTCCCCTGTTTGAAACGCAGTTAGCCACTGGCGCTAAAATATTGAATCTGCCAGTTTATTTACTGGAGCAGTTCCGAAGGCGAATACCGACTATCGAAGTGCTATAGAGTGGATATGGCAATCTTAAACCTGAGACCAGAGACTTGAGACTTGAGACTTGAATACTTTTTGTGAAAATGTCGGCGTGTTAATAGCTACGTTTCAATGTATTTAAATTTCATCCTTGAAAAATAGACAAAGCATGTCTAAAATACTCGAATGATATCAAGGTTAAACTTTCGTGATTCGATTGAAAGAGGGTTAGAGTATTGGCCTGGTGTGGATTTGCTTGGACCACGGCAGTGCTATTTCCTTTACTTTAAATTTCAGGCTTTTTAACCCACCGCTTACCCACCCCAACTGTCTGAATTAGGATCAGGGATCCCAACTGGGGAAAATTTGACTATAAAGATTTTCGGAAAAACAAAGTTTGTTCCTGGTATTTAAAAAGCAATATCATGTTTTTAAATGCTTTGCTTTCATATATGATTTTCATTTAGATTTTCGTCATATGTTGGAAATTTACAATAATCCTGTGGCAATGGAGCCGTTGATGCCCGTAGCGGAGCGCATGCGTTTGGCGGAGTTGTCGTTCGAGATTTTGCAGGAGTCTGGCCGCTTGGCGGGGATGGTTCGATCGCCCTGGGTTTTTCAGGAAGTAGCTTCGGTGGTGCGGGGAATGAATTGCTACTATTCGAATTTGATCGAGGGGCATCGAACGAGCCCAAGGGATATCGAGCGGGCGATGGCGAGGAATTTTTCGGGGGATGCGCTGGAGAGTGCGAACCAGCTTTTGGCTGTAGGCCGCTCGAGAGCACAACCAATAATCATCCGTTGTTACTTCCTATCCAACTGCGCCTCGTGCATTGCTCTAAAGTGCGTGTGTTGACTTCTTCCTATTGCGTTTTGCATTATTTTGACTATTCCGTAAAAATGCGACTCAATTTTATGGATGTTCCGTGATTATGCGAGAGCTTTCTTAGGTCATTAAAAGCCTAATGCATTGACCTGATTGCCGTGCAATAAACAGAATTCGAAAGCGTAAAGCGAGTGATATTTCTGTCATCATACCTGCCTACAATAGGGCAGGACTCATTGGAGATACGCTGTGGAGTTTGCTGAACCAGACGGTGCCGGCGAAGGAGATCATCGTGGTGGATGATGGGTCGACGGATGGGACGGTGGAGAAAACGCTGGAAGCGTTTGAACGGAAGTTTTCAGTTTTCAGTAAAATCCAACGATCAAAATCCCACATTAAAAATTCTGCGCCAGCAGAATGCTGGGCCCAGTGCGGCGTGGAATCAGGGGCGGCTTGCGCGAACAAATTAAAAATAAAGTTGCAGTCGAAAAGAAATAATATATCAATTTTCCTTCGTGTATAGTCGAAATAAATATTCTGAAAAACTCGATCTCTACGCCTTCAAGCCTTTAATCAAGGTGCTGACGGGTATGCGTCGCGTGGGCAAGAGCACGCTTTTGAAGTCGCATGCGGAGGCGTTGAGAAAAAATTTTCCGTCTGCCGGGATTCTGGCGATCGACAAAGAATCGATGGAATGGGATCACATCCGAACGGGTAAGGAATTGCATGACTTCGCAATCGCGAATTTTGAAGGCCAGCCGGGCCCGTATGTCCTGATGGTGGATGAGGTCCAGGATATCGAGGATTGGGAGCGGGGTGTCGCCTCGCTGTTCAATCGCGCTGATGTGGACATTTACGTCACGGGTTCTAATGCGAGGGTGTTTTCTTCGGAGCTTTCCACACGATTGAGCGGGCGGCACATTGAAATTCCCATTCATCCGCTGGTGTATCCGGAGTTTTTGGAGTTTTCGGGTCTGCTGGATGGGGATGAAGCATGGGGGCGGTTTTTGCTACAAGGGGGCATGCCTGGCATTCACGCGATCTCGAAGGAAGACAAGGTTGTTTTCGAGTATCTTGGAGCGCTTGCCGATACGGTAGTGTTGAAGGATGTGATTCAACGGCATGCGATTCGAAATCCGAGACTGTTGCAGCGGCTGTTACACTTTGCTTTGGATACTTCGGGGTCTCCACTATCTGCAAAGCGTATTGCGGATTATTTGAAATCGCAGAATATCCGGTGCAGCGTGGATACGATTTTGGAGTATCTCGCGTTTTTTGTGGATGCGAGGGTGGTGAGTCGTATTAGCCGCCATGATCTTCGAGGTAAGAGGGTGCTGGAAGTGCATGAAAAGTATTACTCTGCCGACCATGGGCTTCGAAATGCAATGCTGGGGCATCGGGCCCAGGATATTGGCATTCAGCTCGAGACAATCGTTTGCAATCATTTGCTCGCCACGGGGCACAAAGTGGAAGTGGGGCGCTGGGATGCCTACGAGGTGGACTTTGTTGCCACGAAAGACGGTCTGCGAACTGATATCCAAGTGGCGTATCTGCTTTCGGATGAGATGACGCTTGAGAGGGAAATTCGCCCCCTGCGGGCCATTGGCGACAATTACCCGCGCATGATTTTGAGCATGGATTCCCATTTTCGCGAGGATCACGAAGGAATTCGATGGATGAATATTAGAAAATTCGTCCGCACTTTTGCGCTTTGAATCAAACTGCTTCAAATGTGTCGGAAAGACACTCGATTTCAGTCATCATTCCCGCTTACAACCGGGCGGGTTTGATCGGTGAGACGCTGCGGAGCTTGTTGAACCAGACGGTGCCGGCGAAGGAGATCATCGTGGTTGATGATGGGTCGCAAGACGGAACAGCCGAGACCGTCTTGGAAATGCTGAAATTGGGAGACGCTGAAAAGCTGAAAATTTCAGAAGGGAAACCGTGGCCAGAATTCAAAGTCTTTAGACAAGAAAACGCTGGGCCTGGGGCGGCGAGGAATCGAGGGCTTGCTGAGGCGACGGGCGAGTTTATTCATTTCTTTGATAGTGATGATATTGCTTCTCCTAATAAGCACGAGGTGCAGCTTGAGGCGTTGCTGCGAACGGGGGCGGATATCGCATATGGGCCGTGGGTGAAGGGCAGGTTTGCGTCAAAAGTGACCCAAACGGTGGCGGGGAATGAGTTTCACGCGGAGGCGCGGAGGCGCGGAGATTTTGTATTGACCACCGAGGACACCGAGAGCACCGAGGTGACAGCGGGGCTGCGCTTGGATAAGCCAAGCTGCGCTGCGTTTTCAAATCCCTTACCAAGCGAGCTTGCACGGGAGTGTGCAAACACATCGCCCATCCGCTCCGCTATTGGCCCTGCTGTAGCTGAAAGTAAAACTGGTATTGGAAGCGCTAAGGTGAATCAGTTGGCTGATTCGAAGGGGTTTTTGGAAGACCCCACGCAAGCTGGCTTGCAGGTGGACTCTCAAAAAATCCACTCCAGTCGCTCCGCGAATGACCCTGGTGCTTCTGCGATTATTTCTGAATCCGTGTTAATCCGTGAAATCCGTGGTTCCAAGTTTCCTGTTTCTGATTTTTCTGCCGAGGGGCCAGTTTTGCAGGCGAGGGGATTGCCCAAGGGGGATTTGGTGAAGGCGTTACTCACGAATTGGTCGGTGGTTCCGCATTCGTGTTTGTTTCGTCGCTCGATATTGGAGCGTGCGGGAGGGTTTCCGGAAGATATCTGGGTGGGGGAGGATCAGTTGCTTTTTTTGAGGTGTCTTTTAGCTGGAGCGAAGGTTGTCCATACTCCTGAGACACTTGTGCTTTATCGACTTGGTGAGGAGGGGAAGTTGACTGAGTCGAAGGAGGGGCATGTGAGGAGAGTTACGCATTGGGCGAGGTTTTTGGTGAAGGCGAATCAAGAGTTAGGGGTTCACGCGGAGGCGCGGAGGCGCGGAGATTTTAAATTGAACACCGAGAGCACCGAGGTGACAGCGGGGCAGGGCTTGGACAAGCCAAGCTGCGCTGCGTTTTCAAATCCCTTCACAAGCGAGCTTGC
>CAYRTN010000159.1:0-4389 GCA_964427235.1 uncultured Chthoniobacter sp.
CACTCGAACCGAAGGTGATGGAGGCCGCCAAGTTGGTCCTCGATTGCTTGAAGTCCGGCGGCAAGTTGCTCCTTTGCGGTAATGGCGGTAGCGCGGCGGATAGCGCTCATATCGCCACGGAGTTCACTTGCCGATTCATGGGCGACCGCCGGCCGTATCCGGCTATTTCACTCACCTCCGATGGCGGTTTGCTCACCGCAATTGGGAATGACTACGCTTTTCAGGAGATTTTCGCTCGGCAAGTGAGGGCCTATGGCAAGCCCGGCGATGTCTTGATCTCGCTCACGACCAGCGGAAAGTCGCGGAATATTCTTTCTGCGATCGAGGAAGCCAAGCGGATCGGTGTTAAAAACATCGTCTTTCTCGGCAAGGGCGGAGGCTTCACCAAAGGAGCGGCCGACATCGATATTCAGGTATCGGGAAGCGTCACTGCCCGCATCCAAGAGGCCCACAAATTCCTCCTCCATAC
Organism: uncultured Chthoniobacter sp.; assembly: GCA_964427235.1. GTDB lineage: Bacteria > Verrucomicrobiota > Verrucomicrobiia > Chthoniobacterales > Terrimicrobiaceae > UBA967. Next base: position 470 of record CAYRTN010000159.1, read on the forward strand.
GATTTGCGAGATTGTTGAGCCGAGTCTCGACAAGGAATGAGTCTCCTTCTGACGATTTTCGCCGCCGTGCTGGGAGCGGTCGTGGGGTCGTTTTTAAATGCCTGCATCCACCGGATGCCACTGGGTCTGAGCCTCACCGAGCCGCGTCGCTCTTTCTGTCCCTCCTGCAAAAAAACCATCCCTTGGTACGAGAATCTTCCGCTCTTGAGTTGGCTTGCCTTGCGGGGGCGTTGTTCGACTTGCGGGGAGGGTATCGCTTTTCGGTATTTCCTCGTCGAGTTGTTGACGGGAGTGTTGTTCTGGTGGGTTTGGGAATCGTATGGGCTTCCCCTCGCTGCGCCTTACTGGGTGTTTGTATCGTTATTGGTGACCGCCACCTTCATTGATTTGGAGCATTTCATTATCCCCGACGAGATCACATGGGGTGGAGTGATTCTAGGCGCGGGGCTCAGTATGGCTCTGCCGGAAATGATGGAAACTAGCTCGCGATTAACAGCCGCAGGATTGTCGCTGGGTGGGGCTGCTTTTGGATTTGGCCTCCTCTTTCTTGTGGTGGAGGCAGGCAAATGGGCCTTTGGAAAAATCAAACACCGGTTTCCCGAGGGTGAGGTCTTCGAGTGGCAGCGTGAGGGTGACCAAGCGGAAATCGTCCTCGGTACCGAAAAGTTGATTTGGATGGATATTTTTTCCCGCGAAAAGGACGTTCTCACGATCGAGTTGGAGGGTCCTGTGAATGTGGGTGGACGCGAAGTCACGGCATCCAAGTTGGTTTTTCATTACAATCAGGCGGATCTTGCTGGCGAAACGCTCGATTTAGATAGCTTGGAGCGCATCACGGGGTGTATGCGCTCGATTGTGATACCTAGGGAGGCGATGGGCTTCGGTGACGTAAAATTCATCGCTTGCATTGGAGCGTTTTTGGGCTGGCAGGCCGTCCTTTTTACACTCTTCTCCGCATCCGTGATCGGCAGCTTGGCTGGAATTGCCGGAATGTTTTTGGCCAAGGATCGGGCAGGAACGCGAATCCCATTTGGGCCATTTCTGGCATTGGGGGCGGGAATATGGATTTTTGGCGGTCGATTGCTTGCAGAATGGTATTTTTCAAACCTCCCGAATTTCCGTCTCTTCTTTGAATTTTAATCCCCTCGAGCCTCTCAATCTGTTGTAATTCCCACTGCCATGTCCAAACCCGCCAAGCTTCCGTTCCCGCAGTTGATGCGGGCTTTTTGGAGTCCCTATTTGAGATTGCTGGGGTATATGACCCCGTACCGGAAACGCTTTTTTCTGGGCATCGCATTCGGTGTGCTCGCGGGCATCGTGAGTGGATCGTTGACCTTGGTCATCCTCAAGGCGGGAGAATCCATCGGGGTCAAAATCGATAAATCTCAACTGATGCCCGGCGCGATTCCGACCGCTGGACCAGGTATCGGCGGGGTGATCGGCATGAGTCTCCTCATTCCGCTTGTGATGGTGCTCCGAGGGATTTTTTCGTATCTCAATGTGTATTATTTGGCGTGGGTGAGTTTGCGGGTATTGAGGGACATACGCACCCAGTTATTCGCGCATCTCATGTCGCAGTCGCTGGATTTTTTCAACCGCGAGAAGACCGGTAAGCTTATGTCGCGGGTCATGAGCGATACGCGGGTGACTCAGAATGCGCTCACGTCGATCTCGGGCGACATTATCAAGGATCCGATCGCTGTGATGACGCAGATCGGGGTGCTTGTGGCGATCGACTGGAAATTTAGTCTTACCACACTGGTGCTGTTTCCGCTCTGTATTATTCCAGTGGTTGTCTTCGGGCGCAAGGTGCGCTCGGCAGGCAAGGCAGAGGAAAAGGAGTCTGCCCAGATGTCGATCATTCTTCAGGAGACTTTTGCTGGGGTTCGAGTGATCAAAAGTTTCGCGCGGGAGAGCTACCAGACCGAGCAGTTTGCAAAGTCCAGCGATACGCAGTGCCAAAACAGTCTTCGGGTGCGCCGAAGCTCGGATATCGTTCAGCCGCTGATCGAGTCAGTATCCGCGTTCGGGGTCGTTCTGGCGATGGTCTACGTTTACTATTACGACATCAGCTTTATCAAATTTGCGGCTCTGTGCGGTGGTATTTTTATGCTCTACCAACCCGTGAAAAACCTCAGCCGTCTTCCGATGCTCATGCAAAAGTGCATGGTTTCGGCGGTGAATGTTTTTGAACTTATGGAGACGCAGCCGAGCATTGTGGATCGTCCCGGAGCGATCGTGCTTGGAAGGTCTGAGGGGCGGATTGATTTTGAGAAAGTGAGCTTCGACTACGGTTCGGATAAAGCCGCCGTGCAGGATGTCACCCTGCAGATCGAACCCGGAAAAAAATATGCCCTTGTTGGTGCGAGTGGAGCCGGTAAAAGCACGATTCTGTCGCTCATTATGCGATTTTACGACCCTCAGAAGGGAATCGTACGCATTGATGGACATGATTTGCGGGATGTCGCCCAGCACTCGCTTCGAGAGACAGTGGGAATGGTGACACAAGAGACGTTTTTGTTTCACGACACGATCTACGAGAATATCCGCTACGGACGCCTTGATGCGACTCGTGAGGAGATCATCGCTGCGGCAAAGTCCGCCTTCGCTCACGATTTCATTCTGGCCCAGCCAGACGGATACGAAACCATCGTGGGCGACAAGGGATGTATGCTCAGCGGTGGGCAGCAACAAAGGTTGGCCATCGCAAGGGCGCTTCTGAAAAATGCCCCATTCCTACTCTTGGACGAGGCTACCTCCGCTTTGGATTCCGAGAGTGAGCGAATGGTCCAAGCCGCTCTGGAGCGACTCGCCGAGGGTCGTACCGTTGTGGCTATCGCTCACAGGCTATCAACGATCCTGAATTCCGACTGTATCGTGGTGATGGATCATGGTCGTATCGTGGCTACGGGTCGCCATGATGAACTTCTCCAAAAATCGGACCTTTACCGAAGTCTGTACGAGTTGCAATTCCACCATCACGACAGTTTAAATTCCGAGCCCTTACCGGCATGAATCTACAGCCATGGATGATCCCGGAGCATCTGGCTCCTGGTGATGCAAAGAGCCTAGAGGGTGATTGGGTCGGCATGGAGCTGCATCGCATCACCTCCTCTGAAGATCCTTTTTTCGAAATGGCCTTCGGTGCTCTCAGTGCGGAGTTCGGCGATGCAGGAGAGATGGAGCAAGCGTCTGTCATCGCCCGGCGCATGCAATGGTTGCCTGAGCAGTTGATCAATGGGGCCTCGATGCAATACGCGCTTCAGCTTGTCACCCACGCCGGCGAGTTCGTCGCTGTGAGGGATCACACAGTTATAATCCTAGAGTCCGAACCGAGAGCGGTCGTTCATCTTTCGCATAATCTTGTAGCTCCCGAGTGGAGGCGGAGTGGCATTGCGGGGTGGATGCGGGCCCTTCCGGTGGCGACCGCTATGGATTCACTCCAATCGCTCCGATTGCCTATTACTTCGCCGATAACATTGATCGGAGAAATGGAACATTTTGATCCCACGCGATCAGCCACCTTGGTTCGCCTTACAGCCTACGAGAAGGCCGGATTTAAAATGGTCGATCCCTCGCGTGTGAGCTATCTCCAGCCCGACTTCCGGGATCCTGTGGAGATTGATCTTTCTTCAGGTCCACAGCCATTGCCACTCACTCTCATGCTTCGGCGGATTGGGCACGAGGCGGAGGACTTTGTGGATGGGGCCGAGATTCTTCACGGCGTGAAAGCCCTGTACAAAATGTATGCAGCGGAGTTCCGTGCTGCGGACATGGATCAGGTTTACGAATCCTTAAAAGCCTATCCAGCCCCAGGGGATCGTATTCTGCTCAAACCTCCCACTTCGCGATGACCCTTTTTCATGATCCGGGATTTGCGGCGCCGATCGGCAAGCACATCATGCCGATCTCGAAATTCG
>CAYRTN010000160.1:0-4317 GCA_964427235.1 uncultured Chthoniobacter sp.
TTTTTGCGGCCATCCTCTGTTTTACTGGAGTAAAAATGTTCATTGGAACGGATGAAGCTGTCGATTTTGAGAAAAATATTACCCTCCGATTACTTCGAAAAGTGATGCCCCTCACCAAGGAGTTTCATGGTGATAAATTCTTTGTTCGGCAGGGAGTGAAGTGGGCTGCGACGCCGATGTTTGCGGTATTGATTTGCGTAGAGTTCACCGACCTCATTTTTGCTGTCGATTCGATTCCGGCTATTTTTGCCATCACCCAAGACACCTTCATTGTTTATACTTCAAACGTCTTTGCCATACTGGGATTGCGTTCCCTCTATTTTGCGCTTTCAGGAATCCTGCCCTATTTCCATTTTCTGAAATATGGACTTGGCGTGATCCTGTGTTTTGTCGGCGCCAAAATGGGCCTCGCTCATAGCGCTTGGAAAATAGATGGCATGGTTTCGCTCGGCGTTATAACCGGAATTCTGGCCATCACCGTGCTTGCCTCGATCATCCACAGGAAAAACGCATTGAGGAACTGAGCTTTCGCCCCTTGATGGAACGATTGGGTGAGTTTTTTTGCGTTCTCTTCTTCCCAGGCTCAGTAAACAAAGTCACAATTCCTTTATGGGGTCGAAAATGAACTGGAAAACATGGATTCAAGAAGTGCCGGATTTTCCCAAGTCTGGGGTCTCGTTTAAAGACATCTCTCCCCTTTTACGTTCAGGGCATTTCCCTGTGGCAGTGCAAGAGATGAGAGATTTGGTTGAACTTCCCGATTACTGGGTTGGCATCGATTCTAGGGGTTTCATATTCGCTTCCGCTTTTGCCAGTCAGGGAGGCGGTCTTATCCTGTGCCGAAAAAAAGGGAAACTTCCGCCCCCAGTCGTCCGTGAAGAGTATGCATTGGAATACGGCTCGGACACCCTGGAAATCCAGCCAGGGAGCGGGAAAGTGGTCATTGTGGATGATGTCTATGCCACTGGTGGTACGATGAACGCTGTCGAGCGTCTTTGCATCCAAGCGGGATACCACGTTATTGATCGCGTGGTTCTCATCGACTTAAAATTCCTCCACGCTCCCATTACCGTGAAAAGCCTGATCCAATACGAATAACGATGAAAGACCGTGTTTTTTTGGTGGCCGTGCCACTCGAGGTTGGAGGACTCCAGGAAATTCTTGGAAGTCCCGTGATTTTCACAGGTGTCGGAAAAATCAATGCGGCCAGCGCGGCTCATCACGCAGTCGCACAGGGATTCCGCAAGATTGTGAACATCGGATCCTGCGGATCACTTTCGATTCCTGTAGGTCAAGTTGTTCAAATCGGAAGGGCACTTCAGGACATCGATGCCACGCCATTGTGCGGCTATGGCGAAACTCCGTTCGAGGATGACAGCCATCAGATCATCCTCGACCCCTCCTTGGACGTGACCTGTTTTTCGACGGACTATTTTTATGATGCCCCGCAGCAGTCAAAGTATTCGCCGAGCTATTTGAAATCGATTCAGTCATCCACCGTCTTCGACATGGAATGCTACGCTCAGGCTAAGGTGTGCCGGAGTCTTGGCGCGTCCTATCAATCCTACAAATGGGTTTCCGACAGCGGCGATGGTTCGGATTGGCAGGCCAATTGCCGTTCCGGCTTCGAGATCGTCAAGGAACTACTGGCGGAAAAAATACGATAAGCCGAATGATTGGCAGTGAGGGGCAGTCCCGCGCCTTTCGATCTTTCATTTTTTATGAGCCTCATTTGATTCCAAAGGGTGGCGGGTTTACCTGCGTTGAGTTCTTCAGCAATCCAGCTCACGCTGAGCGTGGTTTTTTTTCTTAATTCTAAGGCGATATTTGTTTTTTCGGGATGGGTTTTTGGCCAACCCTGCATCACGGCGAAGGTGGTGCCGAGTTTTTCTGCGTGGGAGCGAATGATATTTCGCGCGCTCACTTCCTCGCTTTCGTGAATGGCATCGGACTGATGATTTTCCTTCTGCACATTTTCTCTTTCCCTTGCCTCAATTCTAGCTAGGCGTTCTACGAAATCATCCGCCCCAAACTTCCATCCGCGGCGTATATCCTTCCAGAGAGCATCTTCTGCGTGCTCGGCATCCCCGACGCAGCGTTGCTTAAGGGAGTGGTCTCCAATTTTATGTCCCCAGAAGCGAAAAGCGAGCCGAGTTTGATCACAACAGGGGTGCTAGCGGTGTCGGTTTTGTAATTTCGTCTACTGTGCATCTAACTCCCCGCTCATGCCGACCTTTTTAAAAAGCCGTTTTCGGGATAAAACTATTGGGTAGCCGCAGGAGCGATGACGTTCCAGCAATTTTGAAAAAATCCGGCCGCCAATTTAGCGACGGGATCCCATGAAGAGGCGGAGCACATACCAGAACATGAGTGCCACTGCCGCGAAGAGCTGAATGGCCGCAGCGAGGTCGGCATTCTCTGGGTAGTCGCGCATGATCGATGACGTGGTGTAGAGCATCGAGCCCCCAGCCAGAACAACCATGGCCACAGAGAACCATGTTCCAAGATCAAAGTGAAAGAGGGTCGCGCAAACCACTGTCGCAAGCCCAAGAAGCCCGCCCCAGATGAGGAAAGTGCGGAGGAAGGAAAAATCCTTGCGCGTCACAACGACGACACCCGTGAGAAGAAAAAAGCCACCGAGCGTGGCCTGGGCTGCGCTGGCAATCGTTCCGGGAGCCGATTGATTCGCCACCGCAAGTAAAGGAACGGTAATAATGGCTTGCAGAAGAACGTAAAGGATCAGCCCGCCATATTGAACAGGGCGCGAGAGGCTAGGCTGGGAAAGGAACGTGGCCAACCAGGACAAGATCATGAATCCGCCAAGGACGAGTAGCCAAGAAACGCTGGAAAAGACGCCCACGATCGCGCCGGCGATGCTGCTGTTGAAAAACCAAACCTCCAGACCCACAAACAAAATAATCGCCAAAGCGAGGTGAGAATAGGTGCGAACCAAGAAGGAACCGCGAGCGTCGGCGGAGAGTTCACTCACGGTCATGGAATAAGGAGAATTCATATAATATAAGAGTGCTGCACTCATATGATAGACGCCCCAAGGAATTTGCAAGTGTCGTATTCAAAAAAATCCGTTCTTGCCGAGGCGTGCGGCAGGCATTCAAGTTGCCCACTTCATGAGCCGCCACGACAACCGCCCGCATAATCAAATCCGTCCCGTTACGATCGAAAAAAACATAGCGCCGCACTCGCAGGGGTCCGTTTTGATTTCCTTCGGCAATACCAAGGTCATCTGCGCTGCCACTATTGATGAGGGTGTGCCGCGTTGGATGAAAGAGCAGAACGTCGCTGGAGGCTGGATCACGGCGGAATATTCCATGCTTCCGTATTCGACACTCACCCGCAAACAACGCGACTCTTCGCGCGGCAAGGTGGACGGTCGAGGAACGGAAATCCAACGCCTAATCGGCCGCTCGCTTCGCGCCGTGATTGATTTAAAAAAACTGGGGGCCCGCACGCTTTGGGTCGATTGCGATGTCCTGCAAGCCGATGGCGGAACGCGCACGGCCGCGATCACCGGAGCCTGCGTGGCCGTCGAGCTGGCCTGCCGAAGCCTTGTTCAAAACGGAAAAATCACAGAGTTGCCGATCAAAAACCGCGTGGCGGCCGTCAGTGTCGGTATCGTGAAGGGTGAGGTGCTTCTCGATTTGGATTACCTCGAGGACAAAGATGCTTGCGTGGATATGAACGTCGTGATGACAGACAAAATGGACTTCGTTGAGCTGCAGGGCAGCGGTGAGGAAAATGTGTTCAGCGCTGCGCAACTCGATGAAATGTCCCATGCCGCCCGCATCGGCATTTCGCAACTCTTGGAAATCCAAGCCTCCGCCCTAGCCTGAGCCTAAGCACGTCAGCGGCATTTTGACCACCTCGAACTCGCAGATTGCACTGCACGGCGATCTGCGGTTTATTATTTGGTTTCTCACACATAACCCATGGCGCAACCTAGCGATAAAAATTCTCCCAACCTTGAAACCGCGATGCAGCGGATCTCGGAAATCGTGACGTCCATGGAGGATGGCAACCTGCCGTTGGAAAAGTTGATCGATGCTTACCAAGAGGGAGTTGGGTTGGTAAAGAGCTGCCAAGAAAAGCTCGATGCCGCTGAGAAACGAATTCAAATCATCGCACGCGACGCACGCGGCACCACGAAGCTGGAGGACTTCGATCCGGAGAGCGAAAATTGAACCCCCCGTCACCACACATCCCGTCTGGCCCACTCCTGACTTCGATCCAGTCACCCGCCGACCTCAAAAAAATCGCCAGCAAAGATCTCCCGCAACTCGCACAGGAAATCCGCAACGA
>CAYRTN010000161.1:0-4311 GCA_964427235.1 uncultured Chthoniobacter sp.
AACAAGTCCCAAATCCGACCCGAAGAACTTAAGTTGCTGCCAGGGCATCAATAGCAATCGGCTTCAGGCAGACCTGATGCGGCTTCATGCCCATCGCTCGGAAGGTTTTTTCAAAGGCTGTCTCCACTGTTTCCCTGCCATCTTCCCATGGCATTTCGTTCCATCCGACCTGGGTCAAATCTCGCATTTCGCAAAAGTACGACTCGCAATCGGTCATTAATCGCAATGTGCCGTTGGGGCGCAGCACACGACGAATCTCCTCGAGAAAAGAAACCTGAAATACCCGCCGCCCAGCATGACGTCTCTTCGGCCATGGATCAGGAAAATACAAATGGAAAGTGGTCACACTTGCGGATGGCAGAAGTTTTTTTAGAGGCTCTGCACCCAGTCCTTGAACTGCAAACGCATTCGCAAGACCAAGGCGCCCGATCTTGCCGAGGCATTTATTCACTCGATCCGCCTGTTTCTCCAAACCTAGAAAATTGGTCGCCGGATTCATTGCCGCCATGCCGATAAAAAAGGCTCCTCGATGACAACCGAAATCCACTTCCAACGGCGGGGCACCGGCTACTATCCACCCAGGCGGGATCGTTATCACCTCTTCATCAATCTTGTGATTCATTGTTTGTCAAAGGAGACCAATTCTCCGAACACGTAGCCAACAAAAATATTCACCTCGGCACGAAGGGGGATTCGATCACTGTCATTCGATACCCAGATTTTCCCTGATTGAAATTTATCGTGCGGCTCGAGGATGTTCCCTTTTTTCACATTCACGCGCTGGATGGTGAGGTCCAGTTTGATGGCCTCCCTCGTTTGACCAACTACCGCAATGGACTCGGTGCCCAGCGATTTGACGCGGGCAAGGAATGGAGCCCCTCCCGGATAAATCACCACAGCAACTTCGTCGCCGGCCAGTAATCGCTGACTGCGTATAAAAAACATCCCAGCAAAAAGATCTCTCGCTGGCACAACTTTCACTCGACGCCACTTCGCTGGAGATTTCCCCTGTCTTGTGGAATCACTCAGACTCCAGAGCTCACCCAGCGCGCCGACAATCGAGGTCGTGAGCGTCCGGTCAGAATACGTCTCCACCAAATCGGAGCGCTGGGTCTGGAAGTCAGGAGGAAGAAAAAGCGACGTAAACGCAGCGTCGAGTTGATACAACAATCGCACGGCCCCATACGTACCACCATTAGCATTCAGACAGACCCTGCCATCAGGGCGGGTGACAGAAACCCAAGCCCGCGCTGCCTCAATCTCAGACCATCCGAGACGATACTCGGCATTAAAGGAAGGAGAATCTGGAAAATCCCCAGCGGTTTGCGCTTGAACCTCCGCCTCCCATCCCGCATGCACCGGAGCACTCGCGAAAAGCAAAGCTGCGAGCAAATTCCTCACGTGCGAGGAATCAGCGACTCGAGACCTTCGCTCAGAAACCAACCCCTTGAGCCCCCTGGCAACTGGCCGTAGATCCAGCGTCCACGCTCAGAAATCGCAGTAACCACGCTCCCCGGAGCTAGCTTGGTGAGTTTTTCGGAGTTATCGACAGGTGCGTTGAAAACCACACAACCCGACGAGGAAAGAACGTACGATTGATGACTGAACTCGATGCGGGGATCACACTCCCAAGCGATAGCAATCAAAACCAGCCCAATTGAAATCAAAATCAAATCCAGAATCACTCGAACGCGATAGTGAAACCCTGCTACTAAAATAAACAACCCCAACCAGAATAGAACGCCCCCTGTAATGAGAACGACATTGAGTGGCACTTTGCTCGCAACAGTCACTTTCCAATCGGAGGGATCAGGTGGAATGCCAAGAGCCTGATTGGCCTCCGCCAAAGCCTTTCGTGCAGTTTCAAATTGGGGATCCAGAATCAACGCCCGACGGAAATTCAAGGCCGCTGATGCTGGATTCGCCGATTTCATGGCTGACTCGCCCAATTCAAAATACACAGACGCCGAGGGGCGCTCCGTTTGGAGATGTTTCTCAAATAAGCGAATAGCTTCAGCGTGCTCGCCATTGGCGGCCCGAGACCTAGCATCAGAGAGATCATCACCCCAAGCCGAGAAGGCGGCACTCAACAACATCAGTGCCAAAATTCCGCTTCGGAGGGTGCTTGGGATTTTATTTCGCATATTGAGAAGCAAGACGGGTAAGGACCTGCATGACACGCCAGCGCTCGTCCGCAGTCGGCTTCGCCAAGGCATTCGGAGAATATTTGGATTCCGCAATACGCTCCATGAGGAATTGAAGGACTTCGGCGTCCGCGTTGGGAATCCCCTCACCCAAGCTCTCTGGATCAGCCCCACCTAGGGAAGCAAGACAGCCCGCCGCCTGATCGTAAAAACGCCCATCCTCACAGGTCTCTAAATCCGCAATCAGTCGCTTCAAGCGTCTGGCATCTGATCGCCTGCGCATAAATGCCGATCGAAGGAGTTTTTTCACTAAAACATAAACCAGCGCGAGCCCCCAAACGGTCGCTACGGACAAATTGAGGAGCAGGAAGAATGGCTGCTTGAAAAGGGGCGTCCAACTCGAGTCCCCACCAACGTGAACCACGGACGGCGTTGAACTCGACTCCGCCTTAGGTGTCGGCGTGGGGGTAACGTTCCCAACTGGGCTTGCTTCCGGCTTCGCCTCACCGGCTTTTGCCTCAACGTCAAAGGGAGCTTGTGTGAGCGCTTCATATTTCCCCGTGGCCGGATCGAGGTAAGTGAACTTGAGGCCTGGTGTTTGAATCCGATCTTGCTTGGCGATGAGAACGAACTCGAAGGTCTTCGTTCCTGTAAAATGAATCGCATCCGCAGGCTCAAACTTGTCCGTGGGCGGATAGGAGCGCCAGCCTTCATCATCCGTCAATTCCGGCGCCCCCATGGCATCAAAGTTCCCCTGTCCTGTAACAAGAACCTTGATGGTGATAGGATCACCCGGCGCCGCTTTTTTGGGATTGGCGCTCGCTTCCATCTTAAACTTTCCGATCGCGCCGGAGAAATTCTCCGGTTTTCCCTCCTTCGGCAAAGGAACCACCTCCATTGTGACAGGCTTTGTATCTATACTCACATCCCGACTGCTCGTAAACATGCCCGGCGGCAAGGCTCCGCCAAACTGCTGAAAAATATCAGCGAAGCCAGGAGGAGGGCTTCCCGGAACCTGCAAGCGGGCCTCCAGACTGGATGTAGGAATCTCGAGCGCGCCGGACTTCACGGGTGTGATCCCTGTTTGAAAACCAAAAACAACATAGTTTTCTCCGTTAACTATCTGCTCGCGTTTGGGAACATGGGAGAGCTTTTGAGCGGTGAATCCCTCGCCTCCGAAATTCGGGCGATCTCCCACCTCGCCGCTGATCCGGGAATTAAAGTAATACCGCAACTCGGCCGGAACCACCTCACCCACGTAAGCCTTCTTTTTCGAGAGAAGAAGATCCCCAAAATAGGGCGTTACTTGTCCTGCGGGAGGCTGCACGTCCGAGCGAGTCGAGGGCACATTGGGGAGAGGCTGAGGCGCAGGCAGCGCAGGTGGAGCGCCCGCCATAACGGAGAGTCGGGCAGGAGCTGTTTTCAGCGTTTTTTTGTCCACCTTCACCTCAATCGGCGGAATCGTGAACTCACCCGCATTCAACGGCACCACCGAATACGTGTAGGTCAAAGAAGATGTCACCTTGAAATTATTCATTTCAAACCGCGTGGCCCTTCCAAAAAGCTCAATCCGCAGACCTGCTACATCGATGGTTTGAGGCACCTCCGCATTTCTGCTATCACGAACCGTCACAACCAACTCGACAGGCTGCCCGACAGAGGTGCTGGGACTGCTCAATCCCGCTGTAGCCTCTTGCGCCTGTAGACCCGTTAAGGCCGCTAAAAGCAATCCCACCCACAAAATGACAACGCGCATTTTCATCGATCTTTTTTTTACCAGTCGCGGAGCACTTCTTGCGAGGTTTGCTGCTCCATCATGTTGACTTTCTCCTCCTCGTTCCGAAGAGAGTTGAGAAGGCCCCTCGCTTGAGCTGGAGTCATCTGCCCATCTTTCTCCTCCTCACCTCCAGCAGCGCCTTGTTCCGGCTTTTGATTTTGAGGCGAGGGCTTGGGCTCATCCGGCTTGGAACTCTTTAAATCTCCCTCCTTCTTTTCATCAGGCGTAGGTGATGGAGCAGGAGATTTCTGGTCATTCTTTTTGTCAGATTTGCCCTCGTCCTTTTTCGAGTCCTGTGGCTTTTTGTCTTCAGACTCTTTGGGATCTTTCTGGTCCTCTTTTTTGTCCTCAGGCTTTTGCTCGGAGTCCTTCTTGTCCTGATCACCCGAT
>CAYRTN010000162.1:0-4267 GCA_964427235.1 uncultured Chthoniobacter sp.
TCCGGTGCGATGGCCGAGACAGCAGCAAACATTCCGGGGCGGAGTCCGCCATCTTTGTTGGGAATCGTCGCCTGGAGGCGGATGTTGCGTGTGAGAGCGTCGACCTCCGCATCGATTGCGGTGAGGCGTCCATCAAAAATACGGCCTGGGAGGGCATCGGTTGTGGCCTGCACTTTCATGCCTTGGCTCAATTCCGAGAGGCGTTGCTGGGGGAGCGAAAAATTCACATAAACGGGATCGATAGATTGCAGAGAAACAATCGGAGCGCCGGCTTGGAGGAATTGCCCTTCGCGGATTTGGCGAATCCCCAAGCGGCCTGAAAAGGGAGCTTTGATCGTCCGCTTTTGCAACACCCACTGTAGTTCCTCGACTCTCGCTGCGGTGTTCTTGTGCTGTGACTCTGCGGTGTCCAATTCCGACTGGGAAATGACGCTGGTTTTACGAAGATCTCGAGTGCGGTTCAGGTTCAGGGTCGCTAGTTCCGCTGCGGCCATGGCTGAGCGGAGTTGGGCTTCCTCGCTGGCCTTGTCGAGCACCACTAAAACGTCGCCAGCCGCCACCATCGAACCTGACTCAAAGGCGATCTTCTCGACCTTTCCTGCCACCTCGTTCGCGAGAGTCACGCCTTGAACGGACTCGATCGTTCCAACGGCGTCAAAGTGATCCGCCCAGTTTTCAGTGGTGGCTTCTGTCACTTGAACGGAGATCGGCGGGACTTGGAAGTTTTTGCCAGCAGCAATCAGATCGGTGATTTGCCAAGCCTTGATGCCAATGATCGCCGCCACCAGCAATAAGAGCCCGAGAAAGGTGAGAAGAATTTTCTTTTTCATTTGTAGTGTCTTTTAAGAATTGTGAAATTGGCGAGGCTTCCCCAAATGGGACGCTTGAGGAAGCAGGATTGTTGTTCGTGGCATATTGCCATCTATTTTCCTCATTCCCGTGCAGGCCGTGAAGTTAGGTCTGATCACCTGATAGGTCAAGGCGTGCTCCTCAGCATGGATTCAACGATCTCCGATGGGTAGGCGCGTTGTCATGGGGTCTTTACCTCCCGTATCAAGCAGCTTCAGGCAGGGTATGGATTGGGATGATGAAACTTCTCGTGCCCGCCATTATATTGATCGCCATTTTTTTGATTCAGGGGTCTGACCTGCGAGCGGATTCCACCATCGAACTCGAAAGGAATTCCTTGGGGGCGCTAAGTAAACTCTACAGGCAACATGGAAGCAGTATAGACGTCTGTGAACGTGCGCTTGCCGTTTTGGTTTTCCCCGAGGTTCACAATCTCGGGGCTGGCCTCGCGCTGCAAACGGCGAGTGGGGTACTTTTTGTGAAGCGAAAACCGGCTGATTATTTCAATCTTACCGGCTTCTCGCTCGGAGCGGAACTGGGGGTTCAGAAATACGGATGCGCGATATTTTTTATGGATGAGGACGCTTTAGAGTGGTTCTACAAGTCATCCGGATTCCGGCTCGGCTTATCAGGGAGTGTGGTCATTGCGGATGAGCTTTTGGGATCGTTCGCGCATCCCAGCAGGAGAATTCAAACATTTGTATTCGACCAGAGCGGCATGATGCTGAGCATTGGGATTCAATTGATGAAAATCACCAAGTATTATCCTAGCAAGTGATTGGGAGGCGCGGATGCTGTGGCTCTGCGGAGAGCGCTTATCCTAGTATCACCGGATCGCCGTAAAGGGTCGAGTTGCTGGCGCGAACGATGCGGACTGGGAATACCTCTCCGATGTGGCGTTGGGATCCTTCAAAAACAACGATTTTATTCGTCCGCGTGCGACCCGTGAGTCGTTCGGTATTGTGGCGACTGGTGCCCTCACAGAGAATCTCGACCTCGCTGCCGACCAGCGCCTCGAGTTTGAGTGCGACATGGCGGTTCACCACTTCTAGGAGGTCTTTGTTCCGCTCCTCTTTCAGTTCTTCGGGAAGTTGATCCTCCATGGTGGCGGCAGGGGTGTTTTGGCGCTGCGAGTAACGGAAGACAAACGCGTTGTCGAAGCCGATCTCGTCCATGAGCGAGCGGGTGGCGAGGTAATCCTCTTCTGTTTCCCCAGGAAATCCGACGATCACATCCGTCGTGATGGCGATGCCGGGTCGGGCCGAGCGAAGATCATTAACGAGTTCACGGTATCTGTCCGCCGTGTATCCCCGGCGCATGATTTTGAGGATCCGGTCGGAGCCGCTTTGAAGCGGAAGATGGACGTGCTCGACGAGGTTTGGCAGACGGGTGAAAGCCTCGATGAGATCCGAGCGAAAGCCGATCGGGTGAGGGGAGGTGAATCGCACTCGGGCAATGCCTGGAACGGCGCAAACCGCCTCCAAGAGTTGGACGAATGGGCTTATGTCGTCCCGTTTGGGAAATTCATGGCGGCCGTAGAGATTCACTATTTGTCCAAGGAGGGTAACTTCGCGGATGCCTTTGGCGGCGAGGGTATGAACTTCGTTTGTGATTTCCTCGATCGTGCGTCCGCGTTCCTCGCCACGGGTCTGAGGAACGATGCAGAACGCACAGTGCATGTTGCAACCTTGCATGATGGAAACAAAGGCAGTGGACTGGCCTGCTTCCAAGCTCTGATCACGGATGGTCGATTGAGAGCCGCTCTCCTCTTCCACATCAACGATTGGACGGCGCTCGTCGTCCATCAGAGATTCGATTCGCCGCTGGAGAAGCTCATCCACGTAATCGGCCACGCGGTGAAACTTTTGCGTTCCCACGACCAGATCCACAAAGGGCGAATTTTTGAGGAGGGAGTCACCACGGGCCTGCGCCATGCAGCCGAGGTAGCCCAGAACGAGGTGGGGTTTTTTGCGGCGGAGCTTGCGAAGAAATCCCATCTTGCCGATCGCCTTTTGCTCCGCCATATCGCGAACGCTGCAGGTGTTGAGTAGGATCACGTCAGCGTCGGCTTCCACTTCGGCCAAACGATATCCACGCTCCGTGAGCATGGTGGAAACTTGCTCCGAGTCTCGCTCGTTCATCTGGCAACCGTAGGTCTTGATATAAAAGCTGGGCATGAATCAGAGCAAATTGCGGTAGTCTTGGATTTCGGGCAAGGAGAACTGCTTCAATCTCTCTATCTCGAAAGGTTAATTATAGAAGTTCGGCGTGTGGTCGCCAGATGGGACGCGTCTGCCAATCAAGAGGGAAGCCCATATGTGTGGTCACGGAAAAACGTTCTTCTTGGATGAGATTGACGATACGCAGAGTCCAGTGCTGGCCAGGTTCGATCCGATCGAGTAGCCAAGCCAGCATTACGAGTGTGTTGTGGATACCACGGGTCTGCTCTGAATTGAATTGCTCAAGTAGGACTGGGGGTTTTTTTCGTGGCAGCGAGAAGGTGAAGGAAAAATGTCTATTCCACAGTCGAGAGTGGTGGGCGCAGATGTTTCGGACGACGGTGAGGTGGTGCATGAAGGATCGAAGCACTATTTCGTCGAGGGCGTATGCATCTGCCACAGCCTGGCGATCAGCGGGTGCCGAAAGATTATCGTAGAGGGCGGAGAGTTGCCCAAGGCTCATGACTTCACAAACCATCCATATCGGTGGACGGCTTGCTGCAGTGGAGCGATGGGAGCGGAGAAAATCCTCAGTGCTCCTTCGGATTTCGGAGTCGACCTTGGCAAGGGTCTCTGTGTGCCTAGCAGCGTCGCGATGGATTTCGACATTTTCATAGGCCTGCGGACCATGTCGATGAGCGACCTCGTAAGCCCAGCGTGTGCGAAAGGAGATTTCGCAGCGCTCAATGGCGTCGAGTACGAGCATGCGCAGGTGGTGATCGAAGCGATAGATTTCCCAAAGGTCCTCAAAATGCGTTCCGGGAATGAAATCCTCGCTTCCCGGTTTGAGAAAAGGGTGTCGGTAGCAGGCAAGGCGGAAGTAATTTGCATGGCTGAGGTGGTTGAGAGCGCTTGAGCGGTCTTTGACAACTAGGCCACGCGACTCGAGAATGCAGAGTTGCCTATCGAATGTCGTCGGCGGGTTTGGCATTAGCGAAGGGGTCCAAAAAGTAACCCGCCTGGTGCGCATCGTTGAGAGGCGTGGCGGGTGTTGTTATATTTAACTATGCCAAAGTATCCTTGAATAGCAAGGGGATAATCCGATTCGGAGTTTAAAAATAGCCCTTTTTCTGAGGATTCGAGAACGCCACTGGAGCAGTGGTAGAGGTAGTTTACAGGATCATTGAAGCGCTGCTGATGCCGTCCGCGTTCATAATGTCGTCTTACGTTCGAGGATCGCGACCATGCCAGAAACACCT
>CAYRTN010000163.1:0-4250 GCA_964427235.1 uncultured Chthoniobacter sp.
TGGACTACACGCCGAATACTGAGATGTCGCAGCAGTTTTTCGCCACGGTGCAGAATAAGATGCACTGGGCGGCCCACGGGCAGACGGCAGCAGAGTTAATCCATACACGCGTGGATGCGGCAAAACCGTTCATGGGCCTGCAAACGACGCGGCCTGGCGGCATCATCCGCAAGGAGGATGTGTCCCTTGCCAAGAACTACCTCGATGGCGAAGAACTCGACACGCTGAACCGGATCGTGAACGCCTACATCGAATTTGCCGAACTGCGGGCGCTGCAACGCAAAGTGATGACGATGCGCGACTGGATCACGAAGCTGGATGAATTTCTCAAACTCTCCGAGCATGAACTCTTGGATCACGCTGGGAAGATTTCTGCCGAACAGGCGAAGACGAAAGCGGAATTGGAATACGACCGCTACCGCATATTCCTCGACTCGCAACCTCGTCTCGTCGATCTGGATTTTGAGAAGGCGGCCTCGAAATTGAAAAATCTGCCGAAACCGAGAAATACAAAGCGCTCGAAAGAATGAATCTCTTCTCCAACCCGCCCGTCAAAAAACCACCTTGTCACATCCGCACCCGCCTCCCGATGCATGGCGGCCCGGCTACGGAACCGGTTAGCGCTGAATGGAACCCACCAACACTAAAAAACCTCGCTGTACTTGCTGGGGCGCTATTAACAAGGCTAGCCTGACTTTTTCGTTATATGAGCGGTGAGGCCTTTAAGCACAGGATCGCAAATTTTTATGCGAATGGCGCGTAGTGGGGTTGGAGGATCGCGATAGATCTGGCTTGGAGGGGGAAATTGGCCATGTGGGAATAAACTCCCGGTTTGAAGGTTTCCGGCGGCGTGCTGGTGTCTAAAATCAGTGTCCACGCGACATGGCGTTGGCGTGCTCCGAGCACGAATGGAACCACAGCGTCCTCGGCATTGAGAAGGAGGAGGAAGGAATCGCCTGTGATCGGTTCGCCATGGTCTCCGTTTTCCTCGATCTGGTCACCAAGGAGACCCATGCCGATACACTGGGCATTTGGTGACGCCCAATCTTGATCAGTCATCTCCGTTCCATCGGGTTTTAGCCAGTAGAGGTCTTTGCTATCGGTGCCGTGAATGGCTCGGCCTTGAAAAAAGTTTCGCCGACGGAAGACGGGTTGAATCCGCCGTAGCTCGAGGAGGGCGCGCACGAAGTCGAGGTGCTCATTTTCCTCGGCATCGAGATTCCAATTCAGCCAAGTGAGTGGAGAGTCGTGGCAGAAAGCGTTGTTATTGCCCTGTTGGGTTCGCCCCATCTCATCGCCGGCCAAGATCATGGGAACGCCTTGGGAAAGAATGAGGGTGGTGAGGAAGTTGCGGCGCTGGCGAAGGCGTAGGGATCGGATCTTGGCGTTGTTTGTCGGGCCTTCTTCGCCACAGTTCCAGCTGTCATTCACATCTGCCCCATCGCGGTTATTTTCTCCGTTGGCTTCGTTGTGTTTTTGATTATAGCTGACGAGATCGGCGAGCGTGAAGCCGTCGTGACAGGTGATAAAGTTGAGGCTCGCGTTCGGTCGGCGTCCATTGTGACGGTAGAGGTCACTGCTCCCCGAGAGTCGCGATGCAACTTCCCCGACATGGCCTCCGTCGCCTTTCCAGAAGCGGCGAATGCAATCCCGGTATTTGCCATTCCACTCGCTCCATAAAACAGGAAAATTCCCGACTTGGTATCCATTCGGACCGAGATCCCAAGGTTCCGCAATGAGCTTCACCTGAGAGAGGGTAGGGTCCTGATGGATGATGTCGAAAAACGCGCCCAAGCGATCCATTTCCCAGAGTTCCCTTGCGAGGGTGCTGGCCAGATCGAAACGGAAGCCGTCCACGTGCATTTCCAGCACCCAGTAGCGGAGGGAGTCCATGATGAGTTGGAGGACGCGGGGGTGGGCGACATTCAGGGAGTTTCCACATCCGGTGAAGTCCAAGTATTTTCTGTGATCCTCTTGCAGGCGGTAATACGAGGAATTATCGATGCCTTTGAACGAAAGCATCGGTCCGTTTTGATTGCCCTCGGCGGTGTGATTGTAAACGACATCGAGGATCACTTCGATGCCCGCCGTATGGAGCGAGCGGACCATGGATTTGAATTCGTTGACGGTATTGGTCGTTCCCGTGGAGCAATAGCGCGGGTCGGGAGCAAAGTAGCCCAGTGTGTTGTAGCCCCAGTAGTTCGTGAGTCCGCGTTCGATGAGGGATTGGTCGTCGATGTGGTAGTGCACGGGCATGAGTTCCACGGCGGTGACTCCAAGACTTCGCAGATGCTTGATCGCTGGCTCGGAGCCGAGTCCCGCATAGGTGCCACGTAGGTCTTCGGGGATTTCCGGATGGAGTTTCGTGAAGCCTTTCACATGGAGTTCATAGACGACCGTGTTATGCCACGGGGTGCGTGGGGCAGGGGTGCCATTCCAGTCAAAGGGGACTTGGCTCACCCGCCCGAGCGGAGCAAAGGGAGCGCTGTCTAAAAGCGGATCCCCGATGGCTGGATGCCACTTAAGGTCCCGCGCGATAGATTTTGCATATGGGTCGAGCAGCAGTTTGGCGGGATTGAAACAGTGGCCCGAAGTCGGCTCATCAGGTCCATAGACACGGTAGCCATAGACTTGATCCAGCTTCGCAATGGGAATTTGGCCATGCCAGACTTGATCGGTTTTTTCAGGCAGGGTCATGCGCGCGATCTCGTTGGCGGAATCTGCGGTATCAAAGAGGCAGAGATCGACGCGTGTCGCATTCTCAGAAAAGAGGGCGAAGTTGACGCCTTCTCCGTTCGGAGTTGCTCCAAGCGGAGTCGGACGACCAGGCCAAACAGTATAACCATTCATAGCAGGCACATTTCTTGGGATTGAGAGTGGGTTTGTTGACGTTCGTTTTTCTCCATCATGATGAGTCACGATGGCGAGAAAAAGCCGATCTGGGCATGGGGTGAGAACCTTCTTTTGTTCCTGCTCAGGTATACGGGGCGAAGACCCCATAGATGAGCGAACGTGCTTGGCTAGAATCTTTATTGCGCTCTCAAACAGGGCGACACAACTCAAACCACATAAAATATGAAACCGATTCCACTCATTCTAGCCGCTATCTTCACCGTGCTTGCCATTACAAGCAACGCGCATGCCTACCCGCCATCCAAAGGAGGTCCGTCCTCGGAAGTTCTTTCGAAGAAATCGGACTTTGAGAAATTGAAGCCGGGAGAAAGGGTTGTGATCGTCTGCAAGGCCTCGGACAGTGTGACGCTCATCGACATCAAAGATAAAAATCAGGCTATGCAACTCTGTGCGGAGGGAAAAATGATCCACTGCTCGGATTGCAAAAAAGATTTTAAGGTCGTTTGGGGAAATCCCTCAGGCAAGACCGGCGTGCCGAGCTACAAAATGTCCATCGTGAATGCCAAGGGCGAGCCCTGCATGTTCATGGCGCGGTTGAAGTAGCTTGTCAGGAACGGGGTCTCGGGAATATAGCTCCGCAGTGCCCGAGATACCCGATCCCCTGCATCCAGTTGTTTCGTTTTCGATCGTGCTCCTGCAAATAGGGGCGTCTGTAGCTGTGTGGGCCGAGGGTTTCGGGGCTTCCCTCCTGCGCCAAAAAACTAGCTACTGTTCCTATCGTGAAAGACGCTGACTACGCTCCCAAATCCGTGAAGCCGGGTTCCCAAAAAGCAGCCCAACCCGCAACCGCTGCGGAATTGAACCTCACGGTTTACAATAAGCCGAAGTCCGCTCGTCGCGAAGACCATTTAAGGAAGTCCCGGCCGCCGATCGCTCGGATGCTGAAGATTCACGACATGCTCCGGCAGGGGGAGTATCCGAATTGCACGACGATCTCGACGGAGTTTGAGGTCTCTTACAAGACGGTCCAGCGGGATCTCGATTTCATGCGGGATCAGATGTCGCTCCCGATCGACTACGACGGCAACCATCGCGGATTCTACTACAGCAAGCCGGTCTCCTCTTTCCCGCATGTGACAATGTCGCAGGGCGAGTTGGTCGCGCTCCTCGTTGCGCAGAAATCCCTCGAGCAATATCGGGGAACGGCCTTTGAGAAACCGCTGCAGTCGGCCTTTGAAAAAATGACCTCTAATTTGGAGGAGGAGGGATTCTTTTCGATTCAGGAGTTAGGCGAAGCGGTCTCCTTCCGTCCCGTTGGACAAGCCATTCAGGAGTTGCGGGTTTTTGATATTTTGACCAAAGCCGTACTTGAGCAGGTAACCGTGGAGTTTGATTAT
>CAYRTN010000164.1:0-4151 GCA_964427235.1 uncultured Chthoniobacter sp.
GCTGAGGTGATGATCAATTTAGTTATGCGCTCAATCAATCATCATGAATCCAAGACCCCCCTGTATCAACCGCAGAAACCAAGCCCCCGCTTCCGGATTGCGCCTTGCCGAAATCGACAACGCAAGCTGGCTGCTCGGGAGCAGGGACTCCTGGGAGCAAAGGTAGGAAGTATACAACCGAAGAGATTAGGAAGCGGTTGCTGGAGTTGGGAGGCAGAGACGCAACCTTGGATCAGACACCCCCGAGGGCGTTCGAGTTGCCCGCATCGGGCATAGGCTCTTTCAAACATTGATAAAATCAGGCTCTGCGCGTTTGCTTGCTCAAAAGTGGTAGGTTTTTTTAATTCAGCGCGGCATTCGGCGTTGCATGATAAGCATGATCGACATGATGTTTTAGTCCTATAGAAAAAAGGTATTTTCTATAAGAGCTGTAGTATCATGCTTATCATGTCGATCATGCTATAATCCGATTAGGTACCGACGTTGATGGCCCTGCCCATTTCTTTTGAAGACTCTCGATTCAGTAACTCTTCTGCCGTCATAGCGAGCAAATACAGAAGAAAGTAGTTTTCTGCCTCTGCGACTAAGAAAGTTATATTGATCTCGGTCGCTTGTGATGTGCTCGAATAGACCAAGCTCCTCGATAAACATGAAAAGCTCTTCGAACTCGTAGTGTTTGCCTGGGTCCATCGCGGCGGCAAGCTTCGCGAAGTCTGAAGTGTCCGTGTCCCCAATCCCCTCGATCTGGGCTGGCGCTGTCGGACATCCCCACCCAGCAAACTCAACCACCCCCGCGATTGTCTCACACCATTCGGGAAAGCTCGAGTTCATTCGGCTGGATGGCGGTCGTCCGGCCTTATCCCAAGCGGTGACAATACCCCACAGGGCTGAAAGAATCCCTGGACGCATGGCGGTTTTGGTTGCAGGAGTGAGGCGGCGGCGGAATGTTCTATCTTCGGAGCGGAGTTCGGGCATGAAGAGTTCCGCGATCAGTGCGCGGCGGCGAAGGTCGGGTGTGAATGTCAGTCCGTTGCCTGTGATCAGGATCGTTGCGCCTGCCTCTCCTGTGAATTCGCGGGAGCCTCCAAGGATGCGCCCGCCGAATGTGGCACTACTGGTGTAGCTCTCGAAGGCCGGCGAGTTGAGATGGCCCTTGAGATTGTCGAGCAAGACAAGCCTGCGCCCGCTTATGACGAGCGAGAGGAGTTTCTTCTGCCACTCACTTTCATCCCGTGGCGCGGCCTCGGCTGCCGTATCTGCATAAGGTGTCCCAGCAAGCTGTGCGAGCGTGGTCTTACCTGATCCTTCGGCGTTTGCTGTGTAGATGAAAACAGGCTTTGTCGCATTGGTGGGCATAAGCCCCTCGGCAAATGTGGTGAATATCGCAGCAATAGCCACGGCCTTGCTGCGTCCGTCATCCTCCGCCCAAGGGAATTCAGCGAGTAGCGTTTCAATTTCGGCCTTGGCCTCCGCAAATGGCATTGAGCTGATAACGAATCCCAGATCGCTGGTAAAACTTTTGCTGAGATGGTCGTATCCGATCGGGAGGAGTTCAATAATCTGATCTTGGCGTAGCCATGGCATCGGGCAGGGATGGAATCGCTCAATTTCTGGGAGGCGCTCGAGAAACTGCGGGGATTCAAGGACGGCGTCAGCGGTTTCCTTCGCCATCGTTTTCACGATTTTGATTTCGCCACTTTTTTGAGAGAAGCCCATTTTGAAAGGCACAACATGAGACTCAACCCAAGTTCGAAGCCATACAGCTTCAGCAAGTTTGAGTCCTTTACCTCCGTGGGCGAGGGTAAAGGCGGTGCCTTTTCGGTTGAATATATCTTCACCATTGAGGAGCTCACCTAGCTCATCGGCAAAGTCTGAGATGAGGCGCCCATCACCCGGCAGCAGCAAAGCTGGAATTCCATTGATCGTGTCGATGAGGCGGGGGACTTCATTGATTTCCTCCTCTGCGAAAGCAGTTGCGAGTTTCATCGTGAGATTGTCTCTGGGTTGAAAAAAAGGATCTGTTGACGGTTGCCATTGTCGCGAGTGCCGTCAGGCATCCTCACAAACTGCGAGCGAACCCACAGTCTATGGTCTGCGCCAAGGGTGCAGGCGCGGCGAAAGAAGGGTGCAAGTTGTTCATCGGTCTTCCCGGCAACGAAAAACCATCCGTGCAGGGATTTTCCTCCTGAATCAACAACTAGAGTGAGAGGTTCGAGTTTGGCGAGGTGAAGTAGAACCGATGCCTGCGTATCCTTGGGGATGTTGACGCCGTTTAACTTGTCTCCTTCCACGATCAGGAAACGGCGTGGCCCTGTGGCTTCGAGCGTGTGTTGTGACAGTTTACCTTCTATGGTCCGACCGAATTTCGAGAGCATCGGTGAGGGGACAATCAGCTCTAGGGTGTCTGCTCTTTCGAGAAAGCTAGAAAGCGTGTCTGTAAAAAAATTGTATTTCGAGCCAGCGCAAAGAAGCGGATTACCAGGGAAGAGCTTTGTAAGGATTTCAGCGGTGCGCGGTCGATCATCATCATGATGAATCGGCGAAGCATCCCAAAGGTCTTTCATACTCAGTCCAGATGATGTGAGGGCATCAATCTGCTCGATGTTTGCAGTTGGCCACTTAAAGGTGGGTCTCAAGTTCCGGCGGGAATGCCAAATGATGGGCTTGGTTTCATAAACTTTTCTGATCGCATCCTGAATCTCATTTGGCGAATTTGGACAACGTGTCATTCGATTTTCGAGTTCCTGAGCTGCGACGTCGGCTGATAGCCCAGCCTTTCGGCAAGCCCATCCGGCAGGCATAAGCCAAGCGTGAACGCCTTCCCCAGGCTCAGGGCATGGTGGCATATTGGGTATGCGTAGATCGTTTCCTTGGAAGGAGCGATTAGGATTTGAGACAGCGTTATTCCTATTCATCCTATGCGCCCTCCTTTTGGTGAAGAAATGCCTCCGACGTGGTGGTCATATGGAGAAATCTTTCGAGTTCTCGAACGCTAAATAAAGGGCGCCGGCAAGCACGGGAGGGTCTTAAGAACCCACGCGCAACAAGGCGGTCAACTGTTACCACACTTATGCCAAGCGCATCGGCCGCTTGTTTGCGATTTAAAGCTAATGCTTGCAAGGGCACTAGCTGTTGGCCATCACGGCACACCTTCGGCTTAGATGAAAAAACATCATTCATAAAAATAAAAAAAACTGCGATTAGATTTGCCGCCGTTTACACGCGGGCGGAATCACGTCCGAAGGCGAGGAGGGTATGATGGCAGGGCTTGCGCCCACCCTGTGCCTTGTATCGCTCTATGTATTTTTATGATGTCGGTTCTCCGAAGAAGCTACTGCGTGATGCCATCAACTGGCTCACGGTCCACTTCAGCGCTATCTGCTGTTAAGCAGGTAAGATTCTTCGCGTACTGATTAAAGAATGCGAAGCGAGTTTTACCGTCGCGCAAGAATGCAAATGATTGCAACCAAGCACAAATGCAATATGCGCTGCGCATGTCAGATGTCAAGGGGGCTTTGTAGATTCTTCTGAAAGCCTGGAGACCCTGATCTAATGCGGGTAAGCGGGAAATGTGAGGGGCTTCTACTAAAAGAAATTTAAAAAAACTAGAGTGAAATTGGATCCTCTTGGTTGGGAAAAATGTTCCAATATTCATTCGCTTCTTCGAGAGATACCAACTCGCGATATGTTGAAAACAGCAAATTGGTATTTGGGTGGCCAATTTCTGAAGCAGTTTTTGAGGCATCACTTGTTGCCGCTAATCTGTATGAAGCATATGAGTGCCGAAGCGCGTTTTTGGGCGATCGAATCAATTTGATTCCAGCTTCTATTTCTTCACGAGTTTCGGTCCCTGGGGCTCCAAAGCCCGCTGATCTTATGGCTGGGAGGCATTGATAATATATCATGCGTCTTGAAAGTGGCAGCACTTTACCCTTTTTCTCGATATAGGGCTTAAGGAATGCAAGAAGGTTAGGCTGCATAGGGACAATGCGGCGTTTTGCACTTTTAGTAATGATGGATGGGGGGATAATGACTTTTCTTTCAAAGTTAATTGACTCCCATTCAAGTTTGCCAATCTCTGAGGCGCGAAGGCCAGCGAAAGCCCCCAATACAAACAATGGCAAGATATCGGGGGATGCCGCATTCAAAAT
>CAYRTN010000165.1:0-4129 GCA_964427235.1 uncultured Chthoniobacter sp.
ACCGGATAAAAAAGCGCCAAAGCGCGCAACGCCGCGAAAGGCGCAGGGATGATAGTGATCGCCCCCTTAACTTGAGATTAATGATCTAAAACACTCCCTTTTCGCGATACGAGATTGACGATCAGAACCAAGTATAAGAGCTTCCCTCCATGATTGTCGCGCATTTGTCAAAGAGCTTTTACCTCGCCACTATTGCTCTTGTTCTTGCTGGGTGCACCTATGGAAATAAAGTTGCCTACGACAGCGTGAAAAGACCCAGAAAATCGCCCGATCAGGTGCAGGTTTTCGATATTAGGGATGTAAAGAAACCCTATCGAGTAATAGGGATGGTCTCTTCCGACTCATACTATATGGACTCTGCGCTAAAAAGGCTAAAGAAGGAAGCTGGAGAGATCGGGGCTGATGCAATTATCGAATTTGGCCCCAATGGAAATCAAACCAGCATGGGCTACGGATACGGCGTTGGCCCTGCAGTAACTGGAATCGGCGCATCATACAATACGGGCTTTGTTGCCAAAGCGATCGTATGGGACTAGGCCAAGAGAAATTAGTGGACTCATCCGAAAATGATCAGAACTCGCTACATAAATACCGCAGACAGCCCACCCCCAAAGGATCAAACTTAGCGCAGCGCCAAGTATGCTGGGGGCGTAGTGCCGAGCGGGTGAGCTTTAACAATCCCCGCCCGGCGGGGGGGGGGTGGGCGGGGGCAATGGGCGGCAAGCCCGAGCCACCGACCCCCAACCCCGCTACAATCGCACCTCACTGACCCACGATTTACAACGGCGGCGCGGACGACTTCAACAGAACATACTTGCCAGCATCGCCACCGAAACTGCCAGCGGTCAACGAAGCACAAGCCCACGGCGTTCCAGCCGAAGCGGAGCACAGATAACCTCGCATAGCATCCTGTAGTGACCAGAACGCCAAGGCCGATAATCGGCATCGGGCTTGGCGGCGAGCGCAGCGAGCATCTGTTCACTACACGGTGCTATGAGAGGAGCGGAGTCGAACGGAAGACGAACCGAGGCTGATGTGCGAGGAACGAGCGCGGAAGCCGAACAACGCCGCCTGAATGAGCGGAGCGGTTTATCGAAGCGCAGCGCAGGATGGATCGCCGTGGGCATCGTTGCACAACGGCGGAGCCGGACAATATTTGCGGCGCGTGCTGTCGCTCGCGAAGCGCAGCGGAGCCAGACGGCATCGGCATCGAGACACCATTCTCACCTTCGGCGGCGAGAGGAAGATTATCACCAATGACAGGAAAGCTTGACAGGCTCCCGCATAATAAAGTTGAGCCACGAATCACAAAGATTCACTGGCTAAAAATCCAAATCAAAACTTATGCAAAAACTCCGAAAAACTGAAACCCGCCTTGAAATCCTTGACCCAGAAAAAGCCGCGATCATTCGCCGCGATGCTCCAGCTCGCATGTCACTTTCCGAAGCCAGCTGCTATTGCGGCATGTCACCGCGAACACTCCGTGACAATGTTCGGAAACGCAGAATTTCTATGGTGAAAATCGGCGGCCGTATTTTGTTTCGTAAAGAGCAACTCGACGCCGACCTCGAACGCAACGAACAGAAGGCCATTTAATCAAACGATCCCCAGATCATGAGAAACGACACCATCGAAATCCCCGCCACCCTTTGGGATAGCCCACGAGTGATGCGCCTCGCTGCACTCTTGCAACAATCCGAACCAGCCACCATCGGATACCTCTACCGATTTTGGGGCCTTTGCTCAGAGTATGCAAAAACTTCATCACCTTTTCTCCGAGTCGCGACACTAGGTTATTTAGACCGCACCACGGCGCTGACCGGCTTCGGGGAAGCCATGCTCAGAATCGGCGCAATCGAACAATCCGAAGACGGGCTGAAGCTTCTTTGGAACCCAAAGAACGCGACCGCAACCCCTCAAACCTTGTAAATTAAAATTCACCCATCGGGCCAGCGTCCATCCCAAAAGGAATCGGGCGCACGCCTGCCAGCAATGCGCCCGATAAACAATCTTTACACATGAATCATAGCACACCCGCGCAACCTCGCGCAAGCCAGCATCCACGCCCAGGGCAATTCTCGCCGGAAAGCATCCGTCTCGCCGTCATCTGCCTCGACCGCGCCGAACTCCGCGAATGGCTCACCCGCCACAACCGCCGCGCACCACGGGCATGAGCAGCTACGCAAACGGCTTCTACTTGAACTTGGTTAAGGACAACGCTCGACGGCTTAGCCTTAAAGGAGCCAATCTTCAAGTATTGGAACAAATCGCCCTTCATGCTGATAAGGAAGGCATTTCACATCCAAGTGAGAAACACATGGAAGAAAGGCAGAACTGCCACAGAAGGACGATAATTCGTGCGGTTGCCGAACTTGAGAAGAGAGGCTTGATCTTAAAATTAGCCAGAGGCGGAGGCCCCCGCCGCTACAATCGTTATCAAATTGTGCTCAGCAAGATTGATCCGACGCATACAAGCAGCGAACTGGAGAAGGTGACATTGACTTCCGAGAAGGTGACATTGACTCCCGAGAAGGTGACATCCTGTTCACTAGAATATACAATAGAAGATACATTTAATAATTCCCCTATAGTCCCCAAAGGGGACAAGAGTCAGAAAAATGAAAAATTAGATTTCAAGAATCCTGCACTCTCAAGAATTCTGAAACTTTTCCAGATTCCAGAAAATCGGCTTTTAGATTCCAAGACCTGTCGCGCTTGGAAGAAGAATCTACTGCTCGCCGAGAGCCTGCACGAAGACGAGTGGAAGCTACTGGAATGGGAATACTCACAGACCGAAGGTGAAGCCGCTGAGTTTCGTCGCAAGTCCCCCAAAACACTTCTCGAAAATCTCCAGGATGAAGTAATCCACGCCCGATCACGGCTGGGCAAGACCCAAGACAAAACTCCCCGACAAAGACCAGCACCAGCGGGATGGGCTGAAATTATCCTCGCTGAATATCCAGACGGAGCAATCTCCACATGGGAGAAACTGCCCGACTCGATGAAGGCATGGGTGCAGTACGAAGTCCGCGAACGCGCTTACGCGCCACCGCACCCCGCCGCTGACGATCCGGCAATGCATGACAGCGGACACAAAATCAAAACGGCCGCACGGCCTTTTTAGTGCAAAGTTTTTCGACCAAGAATCGGTTTGCCCATGACGTGACGCTCGGAACGTGACAATTCCGTGACAGAGCAGCAAACCACCACCAACACTTTACATATAAATCTGTCGCCGCTCATCGTCAGTCGGCTCGTCAGGACGCCCCGCCGCTTGATTCAGAACATGCCGCATCCAATCGTGCAAATCCATTGGCCTCGCCGCTCGCCGCCATGCGTCTCGCTCGATAGAGTGGCAACTGAGTGAAACTTTGGCTTCCGATCTGAACCAATCCGGCGCGGTATTTTTTTTCTGAGGCATTTTTGGACAATATCACAGATATTATTCAAAGCCCAAATCCCCGCCGTTTCTTTTTTATAGGTGCTCTATAGCGATGAAGCCCAAGGAAGCCGACCACGCCGCCTATGTACCGCCCCACCAACACGCCCTTCCTCAAGCACTCGCTTGATTGAAGACTCTGGAATAAGGATGCGATCCCCAATTCGAACATGAGGAAAAGTTCCGTCATAAAGTCTTTGCTGAACCGCTGACCTAGAAAGGCTGAGAATCCTGCACAACTGAGATGGCGAATAATGCTGCTCGATCATAGGGAGCGTTTTCGCACCCTCGACCACCGCCTGCAACTTCATTAGAGCAATTTATTACTTTTGAGCGCCCCGAATTTGACCCAAAAAATAAAAAAGGCGCTGCAAAGAAGGCGAGTGGCGATCTGGAAAAAGGCGATCCTCCCTTTACAAAAAATTCTGCGACCACCCAAACCAGTGCAGTCTGACGGGAGGGGGGCTAAAAAACGCGACCCCCTCCCCCCACCTTGGGAGCAAAGAGCGTTCACGCCACGTTCACAAAAAACCCACTGAAAAACCCCATAATTTGCCACTCCTTACTGAAATCTTGAGTAAACAAACAAGACCGCAGAACAGCCTGCAAAGCGGCTCCAGCCCTCGCTGGAGGGGTGGCGCGCCCGGATGGGATCGAACCATCGACAGCCGGTTTAGAAGACCGGTGCTC
>CAYRTN010000166.1:0-4115 GCA_964427235.1 uncultured Chthoniobacter sp.
CGGCGTTCAACGACGGTCTGCGTGGCGATACCGGCATGATCCGTACCAGGAAGCCAGAGGACCTCGTGTCCGGTCTGGCGAGCGCGGCGGGCGAGTATGTCTTGCAGTGTGTTGTTGAGAACATGCCCGAGTGTGAGAACGCCAGTGACATTGGGTGGAGGAATTACGATGGAGAAAGCAGGTTTTGAGGACGCGGGATCGGCTTGAAAGAGACCTTGGTCGATCCACCAGGCATACCATTTATCTTCGACCAATTGAGGTTCGTAGGCTTTTGAAAGTTCGGACATGACGTCGCGTATTCTGCAAGGATTTGACTGCGATTCAATCGGGATCTGTAAAAGCGATAAAAACTTGAACCCCGTTGATCCGCGGTGAATAAATAGCAACTATGAAATACGTTCTTATTTTAATCGTTCCTCTTGTTTTTGTCGGATGCTCCGGTCCGGGCGGCCCTGGTCAGAGAGCGGGCGCTGCGGTCGATCATGCTGTCTATAAAGTCGGTGAAGGTATCACCACCGTCGGCAAAAAGATGGAGACGAGCGCCAATCCGTGAGACGCACCGGAGCCATCCGGACAATTCTGATTGTTGCTCTGGCATTCGTGTTAGTGGCCTGTTCGTCGAAGCGTGCCGGCAACGAGTTGGTGGTGGGGATGGATCTTTCCTACCCTCCTTTTGAGACGATCGATACAACAGGGAAACCGACTGGGGTGAGCGTGGATCTCGCCGAGGCGCTTGGCAAATCACTCGGGCGGCCGGTGCACATCGAGAATATTCCCTTCACCGGCCTTATCCCTTCTTTAAAGACGGGGAAGATCGATTGCATCATTTCCTCCATGACGGATACTCCAGAGCGTCGGACCTCGATAGCCTTCTCTGATCCCTATCTGACAATTGGTTTGGCCTTGCTGGTGGGGAAAAACTCCTCGATTCAGTCGATCGCCGATCTGGATCAACCCGGAAAAACTCTTGCTGTCCGCCAGGGAACGACCGGTGAGGTTTGGGCGAGGGGACATATCCGCCAAGCCCGTATTCTTGCCCTCGAAAAAGAATCCGCCGCCGTGATGGAGGTCACTCAGGGAAATGCGGATGGTTTTCTTTACGATCAGATGAGCGTTTGGAAAAACGCCCAGGAACAACCTTCCTCGACTCGCGCGCTTTTGGCACCGATCCAGAAAGAAAACTGGGCGATCGGGCTTCGACTCGATTCGCAGGATCTGCGGCAAAAAATCAACGGCTTTTTGGAGACGTTCCGCGCCTCTGGCGGCTTTGAAAAGCTGGGGGATAAATACCTCTCAGACCAAAAGGCGGCATTCCAGTCTCAAGGGATCGCGTTCTATTTCTAGTGGCCTCGGAAAGCGCCCTGCTGAAGATCGGGGTCCGCTTCTTTTCTTCGATGCGGTATGCGTTTCCACCAGAGCCGAAGGGCCTCCCAGTGGATAAGGGAAATCACCTTCAGGGTAATGAGCGGGTATTTGAATGTGAGGAGGGCTAGGTTTCCTGCTGTGAGTTCTACTCGGGGGCCAGCGAGGGTGCTGAGCAACACTTTTTCTTCTCCTTGAAAATCGTCGATGGCGATTCGGAGTCTGTTGCCAGGATGATCAAAACGAAAATCAAAGGCCAGATCTGGCGGCGAGAACGGCGAAACGTAGTAGTTTTTTGCGACGCGAATGTGGAATCCCTGGGTGCTAGGATCTAATGGGACCAAGTAGGGCTTCAGCTCGCCGAAGGTATTCCCGACTTGAACAACGGATGTGAGAGGCCGGTCGTTGTCGTCAAAGCAAAAGAATATCGATATCGGATTAAATGTGTAGCCGAGAAAGCGGGGGAGAGTCAGAAGGCGGATGCGTGCGGGCTTTTGAGTGAGGCCCTGAGTCTCGAGGAAGCTATCAAGATTGGCCCTCAGTCCGCCGCTGTGAAATTGGAAGTAATCCTCATTTCGGAGTGCATAGATGTTGGGTTCATTCAGAGAGAAAAACGGAATGCGGTTCGAGACTTCCGAGAGTTCATCAAGGTCGAGGTAAAAGAGGAAAATCCGATAGGCAAATTCGTGCCGCTTGGGTGAAAGGCGGCGGTGCATGACCGCGCATTCGTAAAGGCAGGACGCCTGCGCCGTCATGGTCGGAGATTGGGTCGCAGGATGGATGCCAGATCGACGGCGGAGCTATAGGCATCCTCGTGGAACCCATGGCGGAAATAGCTGCCGCAAAAGAAAACCCTTTGGCCTGGAGAACGACTGTTGAGCTTGGGAAGCTCGCGCTGCGCCCTCATGGCTTCGAGTGTGTAAACAGGGTGCTCGTATGTCGTCTGATAAAGAATCGATTCAGGTCGAATCGTCTCGGAGCCATTGACGGAGACAAAGTAATCGCGTTTCTGCGATACGCCTTGAAGCGCGTTCATCCAATAGTGCGTGGTTGCCTCGCTTTGGCCCGCAGCATCTTGCTGAATGCGGTAGTTCCACGATGCCCAGGCTCGGCGTGTCCGTGGCATGACAGTTTTGTCTGTATGCAGTGTGGCGATGTTTTTTTGATATCGAAAAGCTATCAATATCTGGCTTTGCAGCACATCGGGTTCCGGCAACATAGCCAAAGCTTCATCAGCGTGAGTGGCGATGATGACACGGTCGAACTCCAGAATAGTGCCATCCTCGAGTTTCACGCTCGAAGACGCGTCATTTTCGCGAACCTCGACGACCTTAGCTGGAAGGCGGACAGGATCGAGTGCGGCGAGGATTTTTTTCATGTAGGCTTGGGATCCCCCGCTCACGGTGAACCATGGGTAATGGGTGCTGACGCCCAAGAAGCCGTGATTTTGAAAAAAACGGATGAGACTGAGCGCTGGAAATTCGCGCATTTTTCCAGGTTCCGTGGACCAGACTGCGGAACTCATCGGAACCAGGTAGAGGTCTAAAAAATCCTGCCCCAGTCCGTGCTGGCGAGTGAATTCCTCCACAGTGCATTCGAGTGAAGCCGGATTTTCAAGGGCCTTTCGCGCGATGCGGAAAAATCGCATGATCTGGGCGATGAGGGAATAAAAGCGCGGGTTTAAAAAATTGCTCCTCTGCGCAAAGAGCTTGTTCAGGCCCATTCCATTGTATTCCAGTCCGCTCGGTTCATGCTGGACGCTGAAGGACATTTCGGCGGGCTTCGTCTCGACCCTCAACTCCTCAAAAAGGCAAACAAGGTTCGGGTATGTGGCGTGGTTGAACACAATAAAACCCGTATCGATCGGAATCTGCGCGCCGTTTTCTTCTACAAAAACCGTATTCGTGTGACCACCAGGCCGCGATTCACGCTCGATGAGTGTGATGTCGGCATTGTGGCGAAGTTGCCACGCGGTTCCCATACCGGCGATGCCGGAACCAATAACGGCAACGCGTTCCCTCACGATGCAACGCGGCTTGCGGCTTGCTCATAGACCTTATCGGGCACGGCTTTGATATCGTGAACGATTCCAATCAGGCCCATCAGTCGAATGAGGTAGTAGGAGATGTCGATTTCCCACCAGTAGAATCCCTGTCTGGCAGAGGCTTGGTATTGATGGTGATTATTGTGCCACCCCTCGCCGAGGGTAATGAGGGCTATGAATAAGCTGTTTCGGCTATCGTCATCGTTGTCAAAGCGCTTGCTGCCCATCGTGTGAGCAAGCGAATTCACAGTGCATGTGGCGTGAAAAAGAATGGTCGTGCTGATAAAGCCGCCCCAAATAACCATCTGCCATCCTGAAGTTCCCAAACCCGGAGCGAACATCTCGAGCATCGCTCCAGAAGCAAAGAGAAGAGCAAACAGGGCAATCGGGCCGATCACGTCAAAGCGGTTGAGAAAAACCAATTCCGGAAACTTCACCAAATCACGAACCAGTTTGTAGTCGGTGGGGAAATTTTTGCTGCTCGTGAGCCAACCGATATGAGACCAAAGGAACCCTTTTGCAACAGGGGAGTGAGCATCCACGTCTTCGTCTGAGTGCGCGTGATGGTGGCGGTGGACGGACGCCCACCAGAGAGGTCCGCGTTGCATCGCGGTCAGGCCGATGAACGCAAAGATAAACTGCATCGGACGAGAGGTATGGTAGGCCCGATGACAAAAGTAGCGGTGGTAAAATGCGGTCACGGCGAACA
>CAYRTN010000167.1:0-4094 GCA_964427235.1 uncultured Chthoniobacter sp.
TTTATCGGACAACAACTCGTGGACTTCATGCTCGGAGGCCAGATTATCGCCTCGGAGACACTTTCCCGTTTCTTTGCCCTCCACGTGTTTGTCCTTCCCGGATCAGTGATCGCCATAGTGAGCCTCCATCTGCGTATGGTCCTTTCTAAGGGCATCAACGAATACCCTGTTCCTGGGATGGTTGTTCGCCGTGAGACCTACGATAAGGAATACGCCGCCATTATCAAAAAGGAAGGAGTGCCCTTTTTTCCGAAGGCGATTGATAAAGACATTGTTGCCGCTGCGATTGTGATCGGGGGCATTGTGACCTGTGCTTGTGTCTTTGGACCCAAGGGGCCGAGCGGACCGCCGGATCCTCTCCAGATTAATGCCTCTCCACGGCCGGATTTTTGGTTTCTTTGGATTTTTTCCATCGCTGCACTCATGCCGGAACAAATCGAGACCGTGGCCCTTCTTGGTGGTCCGGCTGTCATTGGGCTCATCCTCGTTGCCCTCCCGTTTTTTAATGGCACCGGCGAGAAAAGTTGGCGCCGCCGCCCCGTCGCCGTCCTCATCGTTCTTCTGACTTGGATCGCTCTCGGCATGCTGACCTACCTTGGAGCCACATCCCCATGGTCACCGGTGATGAATGCGTGGTCGGCGCAATCGACTCCCGACGCGCAGATCCTCCATCGCTCGCCACTCCAACTCCAGGGAGCGGTGGTCCTCCAGTACAAGCAATGCCGCAACTGCCACTCCATTGATGGCCTTGGCGGCGAGCGTGGGCCCGACCTGAGCGATGTCAGTATGCGACTCACGCGTCCTCAACTCACCCGCCAAGTCGTGCAGGGTGGGGGAAACATGCCCGCCTACGGCCAAAATCTTTCCCCTTCGGAGGTCGAAGCCCTTGTGGATTACATGGCCACTCTCGTTCCTGCTGGCGTTCCGCCCGCCCGTGACTTCACTCTCCAGAGAAATGGAAGAAACTAACCGAGACTGCCGAACGCAAGTCGGCTAAATCTCTCGCCCAACCAACCGTTAAAAAAACTAAAAACACCTATGTCTCAACTTCAACTCGGTATGGTCGGCCTCGGCCGCATGGGCGCCAACATGGTCCTTCGCCTCCTTCGTGATGGACACAAATGCACTGTCTTTGATCGCTCACCTGATGCCGTCAACGCCCTCGTGAAAGAGCAGGCGACAGGAGCGACCTCGTTAGCCGATCTTGTTTCCAAGCTCGCTGCCCCACGCGCCATTTGGCTCATGGTTCCTGCCGCAGCGGTTGATAGCACGATCGATGAACTCCTTCCCCTGCTTGAAAAGGGCGACACCATTATTGATGGCGGAAATTCGTACTATGTGGATGATATTCGCCGAGCGAAGCGCATCGCTGGTAATGGCATTCACTACATCGACGTTGGCACCAGCGGTGGCGTATGGGGCCTAGAGCGTGGCTATTGCATGATGATCGGTGGCGAACAAGAGATCGTTCAGCGTCTCGATCCGATCTTTGCCACACTTGCTCCGGGCATCGGTGATATCTCTCGCACGGAAGGACGCCCTGAAAACCAAGGCACCGCCGAACTGGGCTATCTCCACTGCGGTGGCAATGGCGCCGGTCACTTCGTGAAAATGGTCCACAATGGCATTGAATACGGCATTATGGCCGCCTACGCCGAAGGTATGAATGTTCTCAAAAATGCGAACATCGGCGTAAAAAAACAAACGATCGATGCGGAAACAACACCGCTCCGCGATCCGGAACATTACCAGTTTGATTTCAACCTGACGGATATTTCTGAAGTCTGGCGCCGAGGGAGCGTCGTCGCCAGTTGGCTCCTCGATCTCACGGCAAACTCGCTCGTCAAAGATCCTTCACTCAAGGATTTTGCTGGTCGGGTGAGTGACTCCGGCGAAGGACGTTGGACGATCAAAGCCGCCATCGATGAGGGCGTTCCTGTCCCCGTTCTCACCACGGCCCTTTACGAACGTTTTAGCTCCCGAGGAGATTCTGACTTCCAAGACAAGCTGCTTTCCGCCATGCGCTATCAATTTGGTGGCCACCTCGAAAAGAAGTGATTGACCACAGAGGACACAGAGATCACAGAGAGGAATTTAAAGTCAAAAAAACGTCACGCCTTTCCACCTCTGAGCCACTCCCTCTTTTGTCCCTGACCCTCGCATTGAAAATCACTTAAAACTTAAAACTTAAAACTCCTATGCACCTCACTTCACACCCCGCTTGGGACTCGCTCACCGATCAAGCTGAAACTCTCCCTCACCTTTCTGAACTCTTCGACGCAGATCCTAGCCGCGCCGAGAAATTCCAGATCGAAGCCGCAGGACTCTTTTTTGATTACTCGAAAAACCTCATCACCGAGGCCACCGTGAAATCCCTCATCGAACTCGCGAATGCCGCCGGTCTTCGCGATCGGATCGACGCGATGTTCCGAGGCGATAAAATCAACATCACCGAGGATCGCGCCGTCCTCCACACCGCTCTCCGTGCGCCTCGCACAGCCTCGGTCAAGGTTGATGGGGTGGACGTCATTCCCGAGGTTCACGAAGTCCTCGACCGCATGGCTGTATTTTCCAACCGCATCCGCAGTGGCGAGTGGAAGGGACACACGGGCAAGCGCATCAAAAACATCGTCAACATCGGCATCGGCGGTTCCGATCTCGGCCCCGTTATGGCCTACGAAGCGCTTCGGCACTACACCGACCGCTCGCTCACCTTCCGCTTTGTTTCAAATGTGGATGGCACCGACTTCGCCGAGGCCACGCATGACCTCGATCCTTCCGAGACCCTTTTCATCATCTCCTCAAAAACCTTCACCACCCTCGAGACCATGACTAACGCCACGACAGCGCGCGAATGGTCGCTCGCTGGCCTTGGTGGTGATGCGACCGCCGTCGCGAAGCATTTTGTTGCCGTCTCGACGAATGCCGAAAAGGTTTCCGCCTTCGGTATCGATACCGCCAACATGTTTGGTTTTTGGGATTGGGTGGGGGGACGCTATTCCATGGATTCCGCTATCGGCCTTTCGAATATGATCGCCCTCGGGCCGGATCACTTCCGCGATATGCTCGCTGGGTTTCACGAGATGGATGAGCATTTTCGGACCGCTCCCTTTGATCAAAATATCCCTGTCCTCCACGGTCTCTTCGCGCTCTGGTATAACGACTTTTTTGGAGCACAGACCATTGCCGTCCTCCCCTACGAGCAATATCTGAAGCGCTTTCCCGCCTACCTGCAGCAACTCACGATGGAAAGCAATGGCAAGCACGTCCAACTCGACGGCAGCGAAGTGGACGCCGATACCGGCCCGATCTACTGGGGCGAACCCGGCACGAACGGACAGCATTCCTTCTACCAGCTCATCCACCAAGGCACGCGCCTCATTCCTTGCGACTTCATCGCCTTCGCCAAGTCGCTGAATCCCCTCGGTCGCCATCACGACTTACTCATGTCGAATGTCTTTGCCCAAACCGAGGCGCTCGCCTTCGGAAAGACACTCGAGGAAGTCGAGGCGGAAGGCACCCCATCCGCGCTAGCCCCCCATCGCGTTTTTGAAGGCAACCGCCCTTCAAACGTCATCATGGGCGAAAAACTCACTCCCGCCGCGCTCGGGCGTCTCGTCTCGCTCTACGAAATGAGTGTCTTCACGCAAGGCGTGCTATGGAATATCAATCCCTTCGATCAATGGGGCGTCGAGCTAGGAAAAGTCCTCGCGCAACGCATTATTCCCGAACTGGAAAGCGCAACCGAACCCAGCCTCCAACACGACAGCAGCACAAACTCCCTCATTCGCCGATATCGCAAACTCAAAGGGCAATAGGAAGGTGTTCTTTCAGAATTGAAAGCGGTTCTGCTCGTTCTTGTGCCTTGAGGCACTTAGGTCGCCGTGGAGGTCGCTTCAGGCGATTTCGAAGATGTCTCTAAGAGGGGTTTTTTCCAACTCTTCATACGGAACTTCCTTTTTAGCGAATCGCCAGAATCTCGCGCTTTAACTCCGCTGTCATACCAATGGCTGAATGCTTTTTGGCTCATGCTGTAGCGGCGGTCTGCGAGCGCCAATGGGCAACGATTCGCAGCTCATTGCGACGCCGCTACA
>CAYRTN010000168.1:0-4088 GCA_964427235.1 uncultured Chthoniobacter sp.
CCTTTGCGAACCTGACGGATGACTTGGCCTTCGGGAATGTCGGCACTGAATTCCTGTGCGACAGCATCATGCTTCTTGGGATCAAAAATTTCGCCTTCGGTTTTGACCTCTTCGAGACCTTGGCTGCGGATGAATTCCTGAAGCTGTTTTTGCACCATCGACATGCCTAGAAGTACAGACGCTGCGTCGGGAGCGGTTTTAGCCGCATCCAGGCCGAGTTCAAAATTGTCCATAACAGGCAGAAGCTTTTCGAGCAGGCCGTTGTTGGCGTAGCGGATGGCATCTTCTTTTTCGCGGATCGAGCGTTTCCGAAAATTATCCAGATCCGCGCGGGCACGAAGGGCGAGGTCTTTCAGCTTAGCCGCTTCGGATTCAAAATCGACCTCGGCTATTTCGGTGTTGCTGGAGGCCTTCGCTGCTGACTCCTCAGACTCGTTGTCGAGGGGGTCGGATTCTGGTGAATTATTCATTTTTTTGATATAGCAATAAGAGTGATGTCGTCGTGTTTTAGGTCAGTCCCAGTAAAGTTTCTGACTTCATCGGCGACGTAATTTACGACCTGGGCCGCTCCCTGCGGCGCCGCCGACTGCAGGGCCTCAATCAACCTTTCAACGCCATATTCAAGACCCTGATGGTTCAATGATTCCGTAGCGCCGTCGGTGTAGAGCAGGATGCAGTCACCGGTTTCCATCTCGAAACTCAAATCGGTGCAAACTCTATTGAAGACCTCGCCGCTGTCAATGCCGAGAGCCATGCCTTTCGGGCTGAGTTTTTCGACCTGACCCGTCGCAGCGCGATAGAGCAGAGGAGCGTCGTGTCCCGCGCGCGCCATTTCCACCCGTCCGCTTGTGGAATCTAAAATCAAATAGGCCATGCTGATAAACATGTCTTCTTTGATGTCGGGGTAAAGTTGGCGATTCACCCTACGAAGGACATCCGAGGCCAAGGGAGACTCGATGGCCTCACGGCGTAAAACGCCTCGACACATCGCCGTAATAAGCGAGGCCGGGATGCCCTTACCTGAAACATCCGCGATTGCGACGCCGAGACGATTTGGAGTCAGCGGAATGTAATCAAAATAATCCCCGCTCACGTGACGAGCAGCGATGCTCAAGGCACTGAACCCATAGCCATCAAAAACGGGAGCCTCGGATGGGAGAAGAATGCGCTGGATATCCCTCGCAATCTCCAAATCGCGATCGAGAAGTTTTTTTTCACCAGCCTCAAAATAAATCGCCTCGTTGTAGAGAGCGAATGCACTTTGCTCGGCGATAGCACGAAAGACTTTCAGGTCCGCTTCGGAAAAGGGGACGCTTTCTTCCCCATTGGCCACAGCTAGAACGCCGAGAATTTTGTGACGATAGATCAGCGGACCGACGATAGCGGAATTATTGGAAGTGCCTGTCGAAAACTCCTGACCACTGGCAATGCGGAACTGACCGCTGAGCCAGCACTCGCCAATGAGGCCCTCGCCCGAGACGGCGGGTTGGAGTTGCTGAAAGCTATCGAGAGAGGCCTGCTTGTTGGTTGCGTGGCTCTGTATGTGCTCCGGTATCGTCACGAAGGGAGGGCATGCCGGCGTGATGAAGGAAGGCGTGAGTGTGGTGCAATCCTTGTTCGCCAGATACAGCGCCCCAGCGGCTCCGTCCATGATGCGGACCGCGCTCTCCACAATGAGTCGGTGCAACTCGGAGCTTCTTACGCCCTCAGAAAAAGCTGCTCCGATTCCGTGAAGAAAGTCAAAGACATGATCCTCTTCCTGCTCGAGTTCCAAAAGACGACGCTCCAGTTCGCGGGAATTCTTTCTTGCGCGCACCATGAAATAAACAAGGGCGGCAAGAGCGGCAACAAAGAGTGCGAGGTTAATAAATGTCCACATGGGAACCGAAGTCGCCTAGCTTTCCGAATCCTCCGCCCGCAGGCAAGATAGATTAAACAAAATCCCATTTTGAACGTGCATCGGTAAACGGGGTGATTGTTTTAAAAGGGCATCAACTTCAGGATCACAGGGCTTCGGAGGCTAATACCAAAAGCTGAATACTTTTTGACTCATTCTGTAGCGGCGGTCTGCGACCGCCGACGGGCAACGATTCGGCGCTCATAGAGACGCCGCTGCAAGTGCAAACGGTTCGCTAAAATTTAAAACCTAGCAGCCATTGATATAATACAAAAAGCAAGCAGCTTTTGTTATCATTTTCACGATGCCTTTTAAAAATGAAAACGAAGGACGTGGGTATCGTATCAGGGAAGCGTAGCTTTCTACCATCCTCGTGTGGACACGCGAATGCCGGCAACAAAGTGGAACTCTTTAGAAAGAGACGAGCGGCCCAAAGCCAATGGGCCGAATCCATCCCTACGGGAATGGGTGGCTTTTTACTTAACTACGCCGAATTCAGCGCGGCGGTTGAGTGCCCAGGCTTGCTCGGTGCTGGCTGGATCTGCAGGCATCTCGCTGCCGAAGCTGACCGTTTGGATGAGATCGGCATTCACACCGGAATCAATGAGAGATTGGCGAACGGCTTGGGCACGGCGCTCGCCGAGACCGCGATTGTATTCCTGTGTTCCGCGTTCATCAGTGAACCCGGCAATGATCACCTTGCTGGAAGAACCTTTGATCGACTGGGCGACAGCTTGGACTTTAGTTGTTTCTTCTGGCGAAACAACGTAGCTATCGTAACCAAAATGAACGGGAGAAAACTTACCACGTGCCACGGAGTCGCTGAAAAAGTTAGCCCCTTCGAAACGCTCGCCGAGTGGCGTGCTGTTGACAAAATCTCCATCAACACCTGCAAATTCTTTTGGTTTCTTTTTGTTACATGCGGAAAGAACAAGCGTGGCAACAATGGCTAGTGTGATCGAAAGCGTTTTCATTTCTGCGAGAGTGATAAAATTTCAGCTAAAATCAAGCCTGCCTTTTGTGCGGCAGACGTTTTGGTTGTTTTTTATATGACTGAGTTTTCAACCTTTGGTGGTTGAGAGACTCAGGTTGGCCCATCCCGCGAGGGCGGAACCTCGCGGAGTGGCCAGGGAGACTTATTTCATCAAGAGCACGGCGCGGGCACGTTTGACCTCGCGGGTGATCTTGCGATGGAGTCTGGCCGACATTCCTGTGATGCGACGTGGGAGAATTTTGCCGCTTTCGGTTACGAAACGCTTGAGCAAATCAGGATTTTTGTAGTCGATCGCCTCGATGTTGATATCGATTCGGCGGCGCGGCATCGTGCGGTTGGCGCGGCGGAAGTTGGAGCGGCGTTGTGGAGTTTTGGGCTGCATGGCGTGTTATTTGATTTCGCGGTGAAGCGTATGTCGGTTGAGATTGGGGTTGTACTTTTTCTTTTCGAGACGGGTCGGAGTGCGCGGGCTTTTTTTATTGCGCGTTGTGATGTAGCGTGATGGGGATTTGCCCTCGGCTCTCGCTTCAGTGCACTCCAATGTGATGTTTTCCTGTGCCATAATTGATTATTCTTTGGTTTCCGTGGTGGTTTCCTCTTCTTCGGATTCGCCGCCTTCTTCCTCACCGAGGCCGAAGAGGGATGTGACCGGCTGACGAACGCGGGTGAGGCGGTTGGTTTTTTCCAACTCGGACTGACATTCCACGGTGTAGCGGGCGAAGGGAAGAGCTTCTAGGCGGGCGTGTGGGATCGGTTTTCCGGACATCTCACAGTTGCCGTAGTTGCCGGTCTCGATTTTCTTGAGAGCGGCATCAATTTCAAAAAGGGAATCGCGCTCCTGAGAAAGGAGGCTGAGGGCGAAATCGCGGTCATAGGCGTCGCTGCCTGCATCCGCCGTGTGCATTCCAAAGGCGGAGGCTTCACTGCCTTCAGCGCGAGAGCGTAGGGAATCCTTGCCGACACCGACCATGGAATCAAGCAGGGTATCTTTAAGGGCGAGGAGGCGTTCGCGTTGCTTGGCCACCCAGCCAGTCACTTTCAAGACGGGCTTGCTCTTAACTCTTACGACGGTGATGAGTTTGGCTTCTTTTTTGACGGGGGCTTTGGCAACAGGCTTAGCTTTCGCAACGGGCTTGGTTTTTGCAACGGGCTTGGCTTTTGCAACGGGCTTGGCTTTTGCAACGGGCTTGGCTTTCG
>CAYRTN010000169.1:0-4061 GCA_964427235.1 uncultured Chthoniobacter sp.
CGAAGGCTGGCCACTACGGGGGTGAG
The DNA here is from genome assembly GCA_964427235.1 of uncultured Chthoniobacter sp. Lineage (GTDB taxonomy): Bacteria > Verrucomicrobiota > Verrucomicrobiia > Chthoniobacterales > Terrimicrobiaceae > UBA967. The sequence goes on from CAYRTN010000169.1 coordinate 27, forward strand.
ATCACGCACGGTGACCCGCTTGACCAATTACCCCCGAAAATCCTCGCCAATCGTCAAGCTGCAGCCGAGGCGCTGGCGAAAGATCCGGTGGTTTTTACTCAAATCGTCCAACCGATCCTCTCGGTGAATTGCGTTTACTGCCACGGGGTAGACAAGCAGGAGGGGGAATTCCGCATGGACAGCCTCGAGGGGCTACTCAAGGGGGGGGATGACGGGCCTGGACTTATCGCGGGTGATCCAGATCAAAGCGCCATTCTTGATCGTTTGCATCTGCCGCTGAATGACAAGCTCCACATGCCACCCTCGGATAAACCTCAACTTTCGCGGGACGAAATCACTTTCCTAAAATGGTGGATCGCCCAAGGTGCTTCGGAAACCGCGCGCGTCAGTGAGCTTAAGAAATCCCCGGAGGTCGATGCTGCCTTGGCAAACCTCGTCTCGCCCGAGCAGCGCAAGGCTCTAGAGGACGAGAAAAAACGCCTCGCGCTTGAGGCAGTCGAGCGCATCCGCGCCAACAAGACCAAGTTGGAGCCAATGATTGTCGCATTCAGCGCCGATTTCCCCGACTCCTTGAAATACGTGAATGCCGGCACGGATGCCCTGCGTTTTCTGGTTTGCAGCCATACCGGAACTTTCGGAGCGGATGGAGTAGCGAAGCTACAGTCGTTCGCCGAATATTTGGTGGAGGCCGACTTGACGCTCTCGACGATGGACGCGGCGGCGATGTCCGGTCTGGCGGGCCTCAAATCCCTGCGGAGCTTGAATGTGAGTCAGACCGCAGCGAACGATGCGTTTGTGGCATCGATTTCCGAGTTGCCCGCGCTCGAAATTTTAAACCTCTTCGGGACCAAGGTGACTCCCGCCTGCGCCGACTCTCTTGCGAAAATGAAATCCCTTCGTACCGTTTATGTCGCGGGCACTGGAATTGATGCCGCTGGGGCTAAGGCCCTTGAGGAACGCCTCACCGTCGCGCATGGCCGACCGGTTCGCATCGTCGGTACGCCAGTCACGATCTCCGCAGCTCCACAACAACCCCAAGCAAAATGAGAATCCTGAAAACCCTCTTGCCTATTGTTAGCGCGTCTGTGGCCTGCGCTCTGGCGCTCCCTTTTGTATCCTGCAAAAAAGCACCTGAACAGGTGGCGAATCCTCCGGAGAAAAAAGAAGCGGTCCAATCTTCTCTGGCTGCGGCGCCGCGTGAGGTTTTATTCAACCGCGACATTCGGCCGATTTTGAACACCTCGTGCACCGGTTGCCACGGCGGCGTGAAGAAAAGTGCCGGCGTATCGTTCATCTACCGCGATGAGGCCTTGGGCGTTTCCTCTAACGGCAAAAAAATCATCATCCCCGGCGATCCCGACAACTCGGAGGTCATCAAGCGTATCACTTCAACCGACCCACGCTATGTGATGCCGCCTGCACACGGCGAGCACCACAGAGACCCCCTCAAGCCTCAGGAAATCGAACTCATCAAAGAGTGGATCCGCCAAGGGGCGAAATATGAGGAACATTGGGCCTACATTCCCCCGAAAAAAGAGCCCGCAGAGACCCAGCGCAAGGATTGGGGGCTCAAACCGATGGATGCCTATGTGCTCGCCAGCCTCGAAAAGAACAACCTCCAGCCTTCCCCCGAAGCACCGAAAGCCCAGTGGCTGCGCCGCGCTACGCTTGATATCACCGGACTCCCTCCAACGAAAGAGGAACTCGACACTTTCCTCGCCGACTCATCGTCTGACGTCTACGAAAAAACAGCCGATCGCCTGCTTGCCTCGCCCCGCTTCGGTGAGCGCTGGGCGTCGATGTGGATGGATCTCGCCCGTTACTCCGACAGCTATGGTCTGGAAAAAGACCCCCACCGCGAGGCCTGGCCCTACCGGGATTGGCTGATCTCCGCCTTCAACCGCGACATGCCTTACACCGAGTTTGTGCGCGACCAGTTGGCCGGCGACCTCGCTGACAAACCCACCACGGACCAACTCAAGGCCACGCTCTTCCAGCGCCTCACCAAGACCAATACCGAAGGCGGCACGGACGACGAGCAATTCCGTGTAGAGGCTGTGATAGACCGCATCAGCACGAATTGGAATAGCCTCCAGGGAATCACGATGGGCTGCGTCCAGTGCCACTCGCACCCCTACGAGCCGATCCCTCACGACGACTACTTCAAGTTCATGAGCTACTTCAACAGCAGCGAGGATTGCGATCTCGATGACGACTTTCCGCTGCATGTCCTCGCCAGCGACTCGACCGAGCAACAAAAAGCCACCGATGCGCAACTCGAGCGGATTTCACTCCAAAACCAGCGCAATCGCCGTGGCGCAGAATGGATCAACAAAGATCAGGCCTGGATTCTGCCCGAAATTCTCGATCTCAAGATCAACTCTGGGGGCTTGAAACACAAAGACGGGGTCATCTTCACCGAGGGCACCCAACCGATGGACACCACCTACAATGTCACCCTTCGTCCTCCAGCGGGCACTGACCCCTATACCGCGATCAAGTTCACCATCCTTCCCGACTCTGATGACTTGGCGAAAGCTCCCTTCCGCGGATCAGTGCTCTCGAACATCGCCCTTAGCAAAGTCGCGCCAGACGGCAAACGCACCCCCGTTCCGCTTTCTTTTGTCTATGGCGACGGCTTGGCCGGTCCGAATGCGCCGGAACGCAGTCTCGACCAAACCGCTGCCGGATTTGGCGGATATCCCAAGCTCTTCCGCAAAATGGAAGCCGTGATTGTGCTTCAGGCCCCGCTCACATTGGCGGAGGGGGAGAAACTTGTTGCGGATCTGCGATCCAACCAACCTACCAGCGGAAATCAAGCTACCCCGCTGCGGAAATTCCAGATTCACATCATCGCCAATCCGGGTTGGCAGCGTTTACTTGCCGATTCCGAGCATGTCGCTCTCACCAAACGCATCGGTGAACTGAACCAATATATCGCTGGGGTCAAGGGCACGAAATTCCCCGTCATGCTCGATCGTCCGTCGGAAAATACCCGCGAGACCCGCCTCTGGATCGGAGGAAACGCTCAAAACAAAGGCAAGGTCCTAGGACCCGGAGTTCCGGAAATTCTGAATCCCTACAAAGCCCCCGCCAGCAACCGGCGCGAAATGGCCGAGTGGATGACACATCCTCAAAATAGCCTCTTCTCGCGGGTGTTCGTGAACCGTATTTTCTCCGAACTCTTTGGCAACGGGATTGTCCAAACCCTCGGTGATTTCGGTACCACAGGCCTGAACCCGACCAACCAACCTCTGCTAGACTATTTGGCTGTAGCCTTCCGCGATGATTTCAAATGGAAGCCCAAGGTTCTCATCAAAGAAATGGTACTTTCCTCGACGTATCGCCAAGACCACAAGGCCTCGCCTGAGCTCGCCGCACAGGATCCCAAAAACCTCCTGCTCGCCCGTGGTCCTCGTACCCGACTGACTGGCGAAATGATCCGCGACCAAGCGCTCGCCATTTCCGGCCTCCTCGCGAACCGCGATGGTGGCCCCTCCGTGATGCCGCCCCAGCCTGATAGCGTGAAGGCCTGGAGCGGTTGGAAATGGACGGCAGCCGAGGGGCCCGACAGGTTCCGCCGCGCTCTCTACACCTATTGGAAGCGCACATCGCCATATCCCAGCTTGATGACCTTCGACACACCTATGCGGGATGTTTGCACGACTCAGCGGATCAGCACCAACACTCCACTCCAGCCGCTCATTACGCTCAACGACCCCGCCTATATCGAGATGGCGCGTAGCCTCGCTCAGAAAATGGAACAGGTATCCGGTGGCGGACTGCGCGAGAAACTCGCCCACGGCTACATGCTCGCCACGCAGATCCAGCCGACAGATCAAGCGCTCGATGTTTTGACCAAACTCCGCGAGGACCTCGTCACCCAATATTCGACAGACGGCTCCAAGCCCTTGGCCGACACCCCCGACCAAGCCGCCATGATCAATCTCGCCAGCGTCCTACTCAACCTCGACACGTCTCTCACCAAGTAAACCCAAAACCTCAAGCTATGAATGTGATTCAACAACTCAGGCA
>CAYRTN010000170.1:0-4040 GCA_964427235.1 uncultured Chthoniobacter sp.
AAATCAAAACAACGCGTCGCCGACCACGGGGAGGTTTTCACCCCCGCTTGGATGGTGGAGGCGATGCTCGATCTGGTGAAAGACGAGACCGAACGCATTGACTCACGGTTTCTGGAGCCGGCATGCGGGGATGGCAACTTCCTCGTCCAGATACTCAGGCGCAAGCTCGCTGCAGTGGAACTCAAATATGGGAAGTCCGATTTCGAGCGACGGCATTACGCGCTTCTCGCGTTGATGTGCATTTACGGCATTGAGCTTCTGCCGGATAACATCAAGGAGTGCCGAGCGAGCTTGCTGGAAATTTTCGCCGCGTATTTGCAGCTCACTCCTTCGGACGACTTGTATCGCGCCGCGTTCTATGTGCTTTCGCAAAACCTCGTCCATGGCGACGCCATGAAAATGCTCAACCATGACGGGCTGTCCATTCGCTTTGCCGAGTGGGGCTACCTGGGCAAGGGCAAGTTCCAACAGCGCGACTTCAAGCTGGATTGCCTGACCAGCTCCTCTTCTTACAGCTCCGAGGACTCGCTCTTTGCAGACCTCGGCAAACACGAACTCTTCACCCCCACTAAAACCTACCCGCCGATGACCGTGGGCGAACTGGCCGCCGCGGCGAAGGAGGCACGACCATGAACGTCGCAGAGTTGACCGCTCTAATAGATCGCCTTCGCGCGGAGCCACGTGAAACCGAATGGCTTGAGTTTAAGGCCAATCGCTTCGAGCCGCAGGTACTGGGTGAATACCTTTCCGCTCTTGCGAATGCTGCCGGTCTCATCGGCAAGCCGCGCGCTTATCTCGTCTTTGGAATCAAGGATGGCACTCATGAAGTCGTTGGAACGGAATTTGATCCCACTAACGCAAAAGGCAATGGCGCCCAACTCCTGCCCCTCTGGCTTTCGCTGGGCCTGCGGCCGAATGTTGGCTTTGAAAACCATACTCTCGAATATCAGGGAAAACGGCTCGTGATCTTCGAGATCAACCCGGCTTTCGACCGTCCGGTGGAATTCTACGGATCCGCACATATCCGTGTGGGGACTTCCAAAACAATTCTCGCGAACCACCCCGAGAAGCAGCGCCAGCTCTGGATGCGGCGTGTGGACTGGAGCGCCGCGATTTGCGAGCAAGCATCCCTCGCCGATCTGGATCCCGAAGCCCTGCAAAAAGCCCGCAAGGAGTTCCTCACGAAATTCCCCTCACAGGCCGACGAGTTGGCCGGCTGGGATGACATCACCTTTCTCAACAAATCGAAGCTCGCCATCCAAGGGAGCATCACCCACGCAGCTCTACTCCTGTTGGGTAAACCGGAGTCCGTCACCCTGCTCAACCCCGCCGTGGCCAAGGTAAGCTGGCTGCTAAAAAATGACCTCAACGAGGATCTCGACTACGAGCATTTCGGCCCGCCTTTCCTGCTTCTTGGCGACCGTCTAATGACCCGTATCCGTAACCTAAAGGTACGCGAACTTCCCGGAGGCACCTTGTTTCCCATGGAAATGACGCAGTATGATCCTTGGGTCATCCGCGAGGCGCTGCACAACTGCATCGCGCATCAGGATTACCTCCTACGCGGGCGTGTCCAGGTCGTGGAAACCCCCGACTCCCTCATCCTGACAAACGTCGGCGGCTTTCTTCCTGGCAGCGTGGAAGCCGTGATCCAGCAAGACGCTCCCTTGGAAATCTACCGCAACCCTTTCCTCGCCGAGGCCATGGTCAACCTCAACCTCATCGATACCCAAGGCGGCGGAATCAGGAAAATGTTCCTCAAGCAGCGCAGCAGGTTCTTCCCCCTTCCTACCTACGATCTCAGCCAGACCGAGCGCGTCGTCGTGCGACTCGCCGGGCGCATCCTCGATGAGCGCTATGCCCGCATCCTCATGCACAGCGCCGATCTCGATCTGGAAACAATCATCCTACTCGACCGCGTGCAAAAACGCTTCTCTTTGGACAAGGAAGAACATCAGCGCCTTAAACGCCTCGGCCTCGTGGAAGGCCGGTATCCAAATCTCGTCGTGGCAGCCGATATTGCGGCGGCCACCGGCGACAAGGCTCGCCACATCCGGGACAAGGGTTTGGACAACCGCTACTATCAGGAAATGATCCTCAAACTCATACGCACCCACCAGCCCGTTACCCGCGAGGATGTGGATGCTGTGCTGCTGGTAAAATTGCCTGAGGTTTTAGACAGCAAGCAGAAACAGCGGAAAATCGGCAACCTCTTAATGCGACTCTCACACAAACTCAAAGTCATCGAAAATGCCGGAAGCCGTACGAAACCTCAATGGGTCTTGGCTAAAGATCCCAGCCTTGGCGTAAAATAAAGAGAAATACCCGTATTGAAACCTAGTAATTACCTCAAATTACTCAATTGAAATAACTTGTCCTATATTTTTCTCACTCGCACGATTTTCAAAAAAATAAAGGGAAATCAAAAAAGTAGTTAAGAAAAATGACAGCGAATATTCGCAACGCATTTTCTTTCAATAGATTAATCTTTACTAAAAGCCCGCCACTCAAAATCAATTAGCAAAAGAAACCCATGCCCGCCGCGCCACAGTCCATCCAAGTTCCCTTCACCCTGCGCGGGCGGAATCCGGACGTGCTCACCTGCATTGCCAATCTCTCCAACGACGAGGTCTTCACCCCGCCCGAACTCGCCAACCGGATGCTCGACACGCTGGCCGAGGCGTGGGCCGCGAACCACGGCGGCGCGAATCTCTGGGCGGACAAGACCGTCACCTTCCTCGACCCCTGCACGAAGTCCGGCGTGTTCCTGCGCGAAATCACCCGCCGCCTCACCGAGGGGCTGGTGAATGAGATTCCCAACCTGCAAAAGCGCGTGGATCACATCCTCACCAAGCAGGTCTTCGGCATCGGCATCACCCGCATCACCAGCCTGCTTGCCCGCCGCAGCGTCTATTGCTCGAAACGTGCAATGGGCGAACACTCCATCGCCAAGAGCTTCAAAAGCGACGAGGGCAATATTTGGTTCCAGCGCATGGAGCATACGTGGAAGACAGGCAAATGCTCATACTGTGGGGCTGGCCAATCCGTTTTCGACCGCGCTGAGGCGTTGGAAAATCACGCTTATGCGTTCATTCACACCAACAACATCAAGACTCGGCTCTCCGAGATATTTGGAAAAAATATGCAATTCGACGTCATCATTGGGAATCCGCCGTATCAGTTGGCTAGCGATGGCGGCACAAGGGACGTGCCGATCTATCAAAACTTTGTCGAACAGGCCAAAATGCTTCAGCCGCGACATCTTGCCATGGTTATTCCGTCCCGCTGGATGGCCTCTGGTCTTGGCTTGAGTGAGTTTCGCAACGCGATGTTAAGTGATAGACGCATTCGCGAACTCGTGGACTATCCTGCTGCCAGCGATGTATTCCCTGGCGTCGAAGTTAAAGCCGGAGTCTGCTATTTTCTTTGGGACGCTTCTCATGATGGCGATTGTAAGGTGACGACGGTCCGAGGTGGTGAGTCCATTGGTCCCATCCCGCGCAACTTGGCGGAATACGATGTTTTTGTCCGTAATGCACGCGCCGTATCGATCCTTCACAAGGTTCAAAAGAAGAAAGAACCCTCGATCAACACGATCCTTGCTCGCGACAAAGAGTTTGGGTGGACATCGAACTTTGACGGGTTTCATGCGCAGGAGCGCTCAGGAGACGTGCCAATCAACTATATCCGCACTATGAAACGTGCCGTGGGCTACATCGAACGAAAGTTAGTAGCCAAAAGTGCCCATCTAATCGACACTTGGAAGCTCCTTGTGCCGAAAGCATTCAATGGCGGAGATGCGGTGCCTCATCAGATTTTGGGCAAACCATTGATCGCCCCATCGCCGTCGGTCTGCACACAATCGTTTCTATTCTTCTATGTTGACTCCCGCAAAGCGGCCGAGAGCCTTAAGTCGTATTACACGACACGCTTTTTCCGCTTCCTCGTCTCAGTGCGAAAGATTACGCAAGATGCGACCCATTCCACTTACGTATGGGTGCCAATGCAGGATTGGAATCAAACTTGGACTGACGATGCTC
>CAYRTN010000171.1:0-4031 GCA_964427235.1 uncultured Chthoniobacter sp.
ACTTACGTATGGGTGCCAATGCAGGATTGGAATCAAACTTGGACTGACGATGCTCTATACAAAAAATATGGTATTACTTCATGATGAGCAGACCTATATCGAATCTCAGGTTAGAGCGATGAACTTCGATGGCGGTAGCGATGAATAAGCCCGACATCAGCGAAATCCTATCGCCGATGCCGGAAGCGCATCCTCGGATCTACGCCTACGGCATCGCATCCAAGTCGCACGCGGGGCTTCTCAAGGTGGGCCAGACGAGTCGTGAGGTGAAGAAGCGCGTGGACGAGCGGTTGATAATCCAAAACACTTCCGAAGATGAGTAAGATGAAACAGCCAGCCTCCATCGAGCCGCCCGAGGAGCTTTTCGGACGCGTCGTTTTCATCCTCGAGCAGGCGCGAGGCAACGTGGTTCGAGCGGTGAACACGCAGATGGTGCAGGCCTACTGGTTGATCGGGCGGGAGATCGTCATGGAATTGCAGGGCGGCGAGGAACGGGCGGAATACGGTAAGAGGGTGCTCGAAGACCTCTCGGTCCGACTCAATGAGCGGTATGGAAAAGGATTCTCCGAACAAAGTTTGCAGAACTTCAGAAGGTTCTATATCGCTTATTATGATAGAATTGAAATTTCCTTCCCGTCGGGAAGGAAATCCGATGGCAAGGGAATTTCCTCCCCACTGGGGAGGAAATTGGAAACCGAGCAAAAGCCGTGCGCCCCGGGTGTAGAATCTTCGGAAACGTCAATTACGCACCCAATGGGCGCACAATTCGCAATTTCCTACCCATTGGGGTCCGAATTGCTTCAAGCCTTCTCACCCCAGCTCACTTGGTCGCACTATCGAGCCTTGATGCGGGTGGATAACATCGAAGCCCGGGATTTCTACGAGCGCGAGGCGATTGAAGGCAGTTGGGACAAGCGCACCTTGGAACGGCAGATCCAAACATTTTACTACGAGCGAATGCTCAAAAGCGCCAAGCCCGCAAAGATGCTGGCGGAGGGGCGCAACCTGCCGATTCCCGCCAGCTCTCCTTGCGAAGTGCTAAAGAATCCTTATGTGTTGGAGTTTCTGGGTCTGCCAGATATCGCGGCCTTCCACGAGTCGGACCTAGAGCGTGCCATCATCACTCATTTGCAGCGGTTCCTGCTGGAGTTGGGCAGCGGGTTTGCCTTCGTGGCTCGGCAGAAGCATATCCGAATCGAGGAACAGGACCGCTACATTGACCTGGTTTTCTATCACTGCCGCCAGAAGTTCTATCTGCTGATTGATCTGAAGGTGGAGGAGTTGACCCATGGGGATGTCGGCCAGATGGACGGCTATGTACGGATGTATGACGGGCTTTTCACTGCGCCGGATGACAACCCGACCATCGGCCTGATCCTCTGCACGGAGAAGAACGAAACGGTGGCCCGCTACTCAGTGCTGAGCGATCGGAAGCAAATCTTCGCATCGAAATACATGCTGTGCCTGCCGACCGAAGAACAACTCCGGCTGGAAATCGAGAGGGAAAGGCGGCTGATCGAGTCCGCCATGGAGGACGCCAACGATGAGTAAGAGCATCGAAGAAATCCTCTCCCCCAAGCCTGATGCGCGTCCGCGCATCTACCCTACTCGATTGATGACAAGGCGCACGCGGGTCTTCTGAAGGTGGGCCAGACCACGCGCGACGTGAAGCAACGCGTCGCCGAGCAGCTCAAGACCGCCAACATCAAGAATTACAAAATCGAATTGGACGAAATAGCCGAGCGTGACGACGGCACAAGGTTCACCGACCACGAGGTGCGCGCCGCCCTTGCCAAGAAGGGATGTGCGAACACGGAATTGGAATGGATGCGCTGCACGCTCAAAGATGTGAAGGCCGTGCTCATCGCGCTCCGCACGGGACAGCCCATCGCCGGATCGCGCGACCAGAATTTTCCCATGCGCGCCGAGCAGCGTGCCGCCGTGGACAAAACCCACGACTATTTCCACTCCATCTGGAAGGAGGATATGCACGCGGTCCCGCGATTCCTGTGGAACGCCAAGATGCGTTTCGGCAAAACTTTCACCAGTTATCAGCTCGCCAAGAAGCTCGGGGCGAAGCGCGTGCTCGTGGTCACGTTCAAGCCCGCCGTGGAAGATGCGTGGCAGACGGACCTCGAATCGCACGTGGATTTCGACGGTTGGCAATATCAATCACGCAGTTCGGGCAGCGATCCGACAAAGGTTTCCGCCAGCAAGCCGCTGGTCTATTTCGGTTCGTTTCAGGATTTGCTGGGCCGCGACGACGCGGGGAACATCAAGCCAAACAACGAATGGCTGCACAAGGTGAAGTGGGATTTGGTCGTATTCGACGAATATCATTTCGGAGCCTGGCGCGAGACAGCCAAGGAATTGTTCGAGGGCGAAGAAGATGCGGTCTCCAAAAAGGAGGCGAAGCTTGAATACGCCGCCGGCTTGGAAACCATGAACGAGGACCTCGCGGTTCTCTCCGAAAAGGAAACCGAGTTCCTGCCCATCTCCACCAAAGCTTACCTGTATCTCTCCGGCACGCCGTTCAAGGCGCTCTCCACGGGCGAATTCATCGAAGAACAGATCTTCAACTGGACCTACACCGACGAGCAACGCGCCAAGGAAGAGTTCGAGACAAAGAATCCCGGCAAATGGAATCCCTACGGCGCCTTGCCACAGATGCGGCTGCTCACCTATCAGATGCCGGACGAGTTGGTGGCCATCGCGAGCGCGGGAGAGTTTGACGAGTTTGACCTGAACGCCTTTTTCGAGTCATCGGGCGCGGGTGTGCTGGCGCAGTTCAAACACAAGAGCGACGTGCAGAAGTGGCTGGACATCATTCGCGGCGGATATGCGTCCAAGGCGGTGGAACACCTCAAGACTGGCACGCGCCCGCCGTTTCCGTATTCGGACGTGCGCCTGATGCCGTATCTCCAGCACTCGTTCTGGTTTCTGCCCAACGTCGCGGCGTGTTATGCCATGGCAAATCTGTTGGCCGAGCGGCAAAATGTTTTCTGGCACGACTACGATGCCATCGTTGCCGCCGGCGCAAGCGCGGGCATTGGGTTGGCCGCACTGCCGCCAGTGCGAGCAGCCATCGGCAGCGGCTTCGACACCAAGACGATTACACTGTCATGCGGCAAGCTCACGACCGGCGTGACTGTGCCGCAATGGTCTTCGATTCTAATGCTACGCAACCTCAAGTCGCCAGAGAGTTACTTCCAGGCGGCGTTTCGCGTGCAATCACCATGGTCCATCAAGAACCCCAACGGCGATAATCCGAACGAGGAGGAAATTCTGAAGCCCGCTTGCTTCGTCTTCGACTTCGCTCCGACCCGCGCTTTGCGGCAGCTTTCGGAATATGGCATCGGGCTTTCGCCCGGAGAATCGAACCCAGAGAACGCCGTAAAAGACCTTGTTTCCTTCCTGCCGGTGCTGGCCTACGACGGCGCAAACATGACTCAGATTGATGCGGGCGGCATCCTCGATATGGCAATGGCCGGAACATCGGCCACGTTACTCGCGCGCAAGTGGGAATCGGCCATGTTGGTGAATGTGGATAACGACACCTTGCGCCGCATCCTCGACAATCCCGAGGCAATGGCCGCCGTAGAGCGCATCGAGGGCTGGCGCGCCCTTGGCGACAATGTGATAGAGACGATCATCAACAAAAGCGATCGCGTGAAGGAGCTAAAAACCAAAGCCAAGGAGGGGAAGCTCACTGCGAAGGAAAAGAGGGAACTCACAGAGGAAGAAAAGGAATACAAGTCCAAGCGAAAGATGGTTCAGGAAAAACTCATCAAGTTTGCCACGCGCATCCCGGCCTTCATGTATCTAACGGATTTCCGGGAGAACACGCTTCAGGACGTCATCACCAAGATTGAGCCAGATTTGTTCCAGACTGTCACCGGTCTGACCGTAAAAGATTTTAACCTGCTTGTGCGTCTTAAAGTTTTCAACACCGAGCAAATGAATCAGGCCGTATTCGCCTTCCGCCGCTATGAAGATGCCTCACTGGCCTACACGGGCATCGAAAGCCACGA
>CAYRTN010000172.1:0-2018 GCA_964427235.1 uncultured Chthoniobacter sp.
ACCCGGCGTTTGCCATCGGGCGAGCGATCGTCATGCCGTGAAAAAGTCGTTATAAATGGTTTTATCGCTTCCCATTGTGATTCGGATAAATCGCCCGTTCCTGCGATGGCGTTCTTCACGCTTTTTGGGGTTAGCGGCAGGGATTGGATGTTGGCGTTCGTGAAGGCGAGAAGGTTGGCTAAGTTGCTTACGGTCAGATTCCCCGTCGCATTCGGTGTGTTGGTAAGTGTCGTCAGGGCGAGATCGCTAAACCCAAATCCATTTGAGCGTGAGTGGGCACCTGAAGTGTTGGCAGATTGGCCGGCATAACGGATGTCGACTTTACTGCATTCGTCATCAGCCCAGTAGGCATACCGGCCGATCACTTGGCCTGCGGTGTTTTTAATATAAACCCAATTTGCAGAGAGGGGAGGGATGGAGTTTGTATTTGTGAAGGTGTTGCGGAGTCCCACAAGTCCGCTTGGAAAACGGGCATTGGTTTTATTGATGTCGCACCAGATGTCATTCGAGTTTGAAAGAGTGCGTGAAAGGGGTGCTCCAGAGCGGTCTATGTCTTGAATGGAAATCGCCGCTGATGAGAGAAATGGGGCGCTGAAATTTGTAAGGTCGTTGAAGTTTGTGAATCCTGTGGAAAAGAGTGGCACCCGCTTGGTTATGGTTCCACTTGAGGAAAAAATCCGTTTTCCAAGAAAAAGATAAGGGTTTGTATTTGAACCTAAAACATAGAACGTGGAGTAGGGGCCATCGGTTTTAATATTTTCAAGGCGGGAAAGAAAATCCTGCATTCCCGCCTCCGCTGCCAGGTCGGCTTGGTATTTATTCTTCATGCTGCCCGCAATCTTACGCTCGAGGCTCATGCTAGTTAGGAAGGCCACGAGGATTGTGCTCAGAACCACGACCACGAGTAGGGTGGTGACAAGCGCGGAGGCTTTCTTATTTAGATGGTTTTTGGGAGCCATTCTGTTATGTGTCAATTACGGGATGTTGATGCGCGTGGTGAAGGTTTTGGTGTTTTTAAGGTAGTCGGGGGAGTTTGTGTTGCCTGAAAAGGCGTCCCACTCTCCGGAGGCTACGCGTGCGCCGAAGCGCATGGTGCGTTCGTTGTTGACGGCAGTGAGCTGGATTTCGACGATATCCGGCATGGGGGTTGCTGCGGATTGAGTCCAAGTCGTGAAGCTTCCCGGCCCATTTGTTATAAAATAGGTGGCTTTGAATCCGACGACATTGCGAGCGAGGATTTCGGGTTGCCTGCTGGGGTCAAAGTCCAAGACATCTGCGGGGCCGCTGGAGTCTGAGAGCTTCGCAAAGGTCTCGTTGCTCTCCACAAAGTACCGGTAGAGGTTGTAGGATTGGCGGCCTGTGATGCCGGAGACGGGGCTTTTGTTGTCGTAGGCAAGGAAGTAGCCGACGGTGCAGACATCGCTGAGGCTGTTTGTTTCTTGAGAGGACAGGGGGAAGGTGGCTAGGAAGGCCACATTGGTGGAGTTGGGATAGCTGGAGATGTCTCTACGAAAAAAGTTTGTATTTGTGGAAGCGAGGGCATGTCGCAGGTCGGACGAGATGATCTGCAAGGCGGCGCGGGCCTCGCGGTAGGCCTCGACTTTGTTTTCGGAGGTGCGCCATAGGTTGGTGGCGCCTTGAACAATGTCGAGCAGAATGACAAGAAGGATGCAGAGGACAGCTATAGCGACAAGGAGCTCCAATAAGGAGAAGGCAGAGGATTTTTTAGACAGGGTGGCAGGGGGTATAAGAGAGGCAGGCAGGGATTTCTGTTGGTGATTTCGGTTGATCTCGAGTTGGGGGGCGCTAAGATGGAGAACGAAACCGATTCTCAGGTCATCGGGGTGGATGTGGTTTATGGGCAGCGTTTTATATGAGCTGTTGATATTTTCTATGGTATTGAGTTCTAAACGAACGGATTTCTCAACAAGGATATCGGCTATAAAATCGCCAACTGGCTGGCCCTGATAATAAAATTCGGTGCGTCTATTAGATTCGGATTGAGGGCCTTGATGGCG
>CAYRTN010000172.1:2118-4010 GCA_964427235.1 uncultured Chthoniobacter sp.
TAATTTTGATAAAAACATTCAAAGGTAACGAGTTCAACACATCGGTGAACGGCCTTAGAGCAAGCCTTCTTCTGTTCATTTAAGGATTCTAGAGCCATAAAAGTTCTGCGGTTACTCTCAAAAATCCTATCTAAAATCCGATCAACGTTGTGAACGAGTTCGTGGTACGGGCGGCAGGCGGGGCCGCTGCTGGGGCTCCAATGTCGATCTGCACGCTGGAAAGGTTGGTGGCGCCTATGTTTGTGGTGACGCTGATCTGGGCGTAGAAGTCGTAGGCGTCGGTGGCAGGTGCGGAGTTTACATAATCATGGGCTGTGCCGTTTTCTTTGAAGGCGAGGAAGTTGTTCGTACTGTTTGCAGAGAGGTCTAGGATCCGTGGTGTTCCATTTGGGGAGAGCGTGATTGTCCTAACCGCGCCACTTCCTGACTTGAGTTCCGAAAAAATCCGCTGTGCGATTAGCGTGGAATCCGTCTGCCTCATGCTATCTTGGGCGGATTTCATAGCCACCGGCATCATGCCGACTATTGCCAATACGGCGAACGAGACAATGCCGAGGGCGATCACGACTTCCACCAGCGAAAAGCCGAGGGCAGGTCGTCGAGATATCGGGTAATCGCTTATTACAAGTTCAGCACATCCATCTTCTAGAAAACAAGTTAATTCTTGCTTATCGGATTTTTGCTTTCTAACAGCGCCAACGCCGCTTGCATCGCGCTGACTTTCGGTCAAGTCCATCTGAAGGCTCGCACTCGAGCAGGAAGGGCTTTTGATCGCGCTTGCACTAGTGAACTGAACTAAACGAAGTTGTATATCCGAGGTGGCCACAGGCAGGGTGGGCATAGTCTGTGCCATAGCGATCGACAAGCTCGCTGAATCCTCCCCATCCCAAAGCGCTCCGGTTGTCAGTTTGATCCAGCGGGTAACGGATTCCCCGTTGCTGTAAGCTTCATTTCTGCGCAGAGCCATCGAGGAATTTAGTTCGTGTGGAAGTGCGGTAAGGCTATTTTTTTTCCAGAAGAGGATGAAGTTTTTCAAAAGTGAATCCAACAACGCAGAATAATTTGTCAGAAATACTGGGCAAATACTGAAATGTTACGAATTCGATTCATTTGGAAGTCCGTATGGAGATTGGCGCGGGAGCCTAGATAGGCCTTTTTGTTCCGGTGGGAGGGGTGCGAGAAAGTAGACCAGTCTCCACACGACCGAGACGGCCATGCCCCCTTCTTTTGTAGTACCGGACTCTGAATCCTTCATTGCCCTTGGGCAGCATCTGCGCGAAATACGATGTCCGCAAAATCCATCTTAAGAAATAAGCCTGTGACCAAGACTAATGCCACAACTCCTGCAAGGCAGGAGACGTGATGAGCATGCTCGTTGGCTTTAGAGATCGGTTCAGGGGCTTGGTTTTCATTTTCTGAACAGATTAGTCGAGCCGTCCGCAACACTCCGGTCGCATTGCGGTTGAGGGTTACTGGCATTTTGTAAATATCTTCTAATGTAACAATTCCGACACACTGGTTACAAAATTGTCACAGCATTTCGTTTGATGCCTTGGTCCCTACTCGGTCACTCTTTCACCCCGAAGCTCCCTGCATCTCGCTTCTGAAACAAACCAACCAGGGTTCGAAATGCCGATCCCGACTGAACAAGGACAGCCAAAAAGATGCACCAATTTAAAACACACCGGCCCGCGACATGTGTGCGTCCCGCCGTTGCCGAAAAAAGGGAATCCTCGTTCTCCCCGCTCGTCACCCGCTCCGCATCCACCCGCTCTTTCAACGGCGCCAAATTCCAACCCCTCCACCGCCGCCAATTATTCCAAATCCAACATCCAATATCCAAAATTCTAAACCTCCTCCCTCTCCGCTCCGTTTGGAATATCGCCTCGCCG
>CAYRTN010000173.1:0-3879 GCA_964427235.1 uncultured Chthoniobacter sp.
CGCCCTCGTTGTGCATGCGGTCGAAGTTCGGCGTTTTTAAAAGCGGATGACCGTGCGCCGACAAGTCGCCATAACCCTGATCGTCCGTGAGGATGAAAATGATGTTGGGTTTTGACGTGGTCGTGTTTGGGAGCGTGGTGCCGTCGGCCCGCGCTACCGCCACGAGAAACGGGATTGCCGCAAATAGGGGGAGTAAAAATCTCGATGTGATCACTTAATTTTTCTTTTGAAGATTTGGCAGGAGACTGAAAAACCAACGGTTTTTTGCAGATTCTTCAACGCGTTTATTTTTCATTTCCAATAGTTCGCGATCTCCACCGCGTTTGATCATGACAGGATAAAGATCATCCCACCATTTGTCGTAGGCGGCAGCCATCGCTTTGACGCGTTCGGGATTTTTCTGCGCAATGTCGTTCTGACACGCGATATCCTTTTTCAAATCGTAAAGCGCCCACCGACCTGGAGGAGTCACACCCCAGTGGAATTGGGCATTTTCTTTCGTGTAAGTCCCAACCTTGCTACCCTTCTCGACGGCGCGTAGCCCATCACATTCCCCGCGAATCTCTCCAGAGCAGGCAGGATCATCACACGCGCGGTTCCTCACCAAAATAAAATGCCCCTGCAATACAGATGCCTTCGCATACTTATGCGCAGCCGCCATGCCGCTCGGCCAGCGTCCTGTGTGCAAAAAAACCATTCGCTCATCGTGCCAGGAAAGCGGGCCTTTTGCCTTTAGGAGTGGCACAAGACTGAAGCCTTCCAGTTGGCCCTTCAGGCGCTTCGAAATAGGCGTTCCCGTGAGTTCACAAATCGTCGGCAGGAAATCCAAATGGGCCGTGAGATTGTCCACCTGATGCGGTGTCCACTGTCCCGGCCAGCGCCAGAAGGAAAAGGCACGCGACCCACCTTGCCAGGCCGTGGTTTTGCAGCCTCGCATTCCCGCATTGTAAACATCCAAACCGCAGGTCTGTCCGTTGTCGTTCATGAGTACAACGATCGTGTTTTTATCCAGCTTCCGCTTGGCCAGAAAATCGAGTAGCCGACCGATGTTGTAATCGAGATTCGCCACCATGCCTAAATAGGTGGCCTCCTCGTCCGAAACCTTTCCTCGAAAAGGCGCGATGAACTTCTCTGGAGCCCCCAATGGCGTATGAGGCGATATCGTTGCGATTTCGCAGAAGTAAGGCTTATCGCCGCACCCATCGATATACCTCATTGCTTCATCAAAATAGATGTCCTCACGGAATTTCCCTGGGACTTTTCTAACTAGCTTCTCGTTGTGGTGAACGAGTCCGTCAAAAAAGTCACCATACACGTTCGAGTAAAGATCGAAGCCACGATCACTGGCCCTGTAGCCTTTTTCCGTATTCCCGCCGAGATGCCACTTCCCAATGAGGGCGGTTCGGTAGCCGGACTTCTTGAGCAACTCAGGAAGGGTCACGGCATCTTTGTGGAGTTGCTCTCTAGGATCTCTTGTGTGAGTCACACCATTGCGAAATTCATGCATGCCGGTCAGCAGCGCAGCGCGCGTCGGCGAGCAGGAGGGACTCACGTAGAAATTATCAAATCTCACGCCCTCGTTGTGCATGCGGTCGAAGTTCGGCGTTTTTAAAAGCGGATGACCGTGAGCCGACAAGTCGCCGTAGCCTTGATCGTCCGTCAGGATGAAAATGATGTTCGGTTTTACCGGAGCGGCGCTTGCAGTCGCGGCATCAGCCGCTGATAAGGCGGAGAGGCATTGCAACGCCAAGATGGCGGGGAGGAGAAGTTGGTATTTCATCACTCTTTTTTGTTTTTTGTCGGAGTGGAAACAGCCAAGGCTAACTTCGAGTATTTGACTTTGTCTTTATCGATGGTCTCCGAATCCGGGAGGTCCGGGTAGCTCACGAGGAAATTATTTTGATCAATGAGGTCGATCACATAGTGCGTTGTTCCCTTTGGTAATTCCGCGACCACTTTGTTATCCGGCATAATGCTGGCCGGCATGCGAAACCACTCTTCGAAGGGCTCCCCACCATTCGTGGTGTAGAGCAAATGCGCATTCGTCACCTTGGCACCATTATCTTGGTAGATGAGTTGCACGGTCTGTTCCTTTAGTTCCTGCGAGAGGATGGTTGGCACCTTTTCTTTATTGGGAAGCTCATATTTGAAGTGGGGGTTGTGATAGGGGAAACTCGCGCCCATTTCAGCAAGGATTTCGGCCAAGCGTTTATTCATTGCCACGGCACGGTCATTCATCTCGGCCGCAAGATTTTTAGCCTCCTCGATATCCACCCTTTGGGACTTTCCGCTTTCTGAATTATAGAGACGATAGAGCTCCAGCGGCGGACTACTAGGGTTGCGGATGTAGTCGTAATTTCGCACGAGCTTGTAGTCGCCAATGCGGATCGAGCTTTCGAGGGCCACGCTGTTGGGAAAGTGCCATATCATGGTGTCCCGCGGCTTCCCGTCGGCTTCACGCACGAGCGAGGCGTCTGTGGCATTGCCCTTCAAGAGCGCAGAAATGTCCAGTCCATCCAGTTTTTTGCCATCTGGTTTCTTGGCGCCAGCAAGCGCCAGAATGGTGGGGTAGAAATCCAAGCCGTTGACCATGACTTCCGAATCCACTCCTGGCTTGATGCCGGGGCCCGTGATAATGAGCGGCACGCGTGTACCTCCCTCCATGAGCGACATGGCTCCGCGGTCGAGCGGGTAGTTATCCGTGATAGTTTGTCCGAAGATTGTTTCCATTCCGCCGCTGTCCGAGGTCAAAATGAGGTAGGTATTTTCGCTCAGTTTGTGTCCGGGCCAACGCGGGTCGTCTGTGCTATCAAGATATTGGATGAGCTCGCCGACATAGTGGTCGAACTCCTCGACCATGGCGCAGTAAAATGGATTGGTTTGCCCTTCTCCCTTCCATTCGTCGGGATTGGTGGGCAGATTAACGCCAAGCTTTTTCACATACTTATCCAGAAGCGCCTTGCTGCGCGTTTGAACAGGGTAGTGAACAAGCCACGTTGCATAATAGAGGAAGAAGGCCTTGTCCTTGCTTTCACGAATAAAGGCCAACGCATCCTCATTGTTCTGATCGCGGGCGAATCCCTGCTCATCCAAGCGGTAGCGATCGTCTTTCTTGTCGGTTGCAAAACCGGTGAGACGGTTCGGTTTCATTGCTGCAGTTATGCCTAGGTTACTCCGCGTCCAATCAAATCCCTGATCCTTTGGTTGAGGGAACGAGCAGTGATCCATCCCCATGTGCCACTTGCCAGCGTGACCAGAGGTGTAGCCGTTTTGTTTGAGCACATTGGCGAGGGCCAATTCGTTTTCCAGCATCCGTCCGCTATACCAAGGCGGCATCATGCGGTGCTGCTCGCGATTGTATGGCACAGCGGGAATTCCCCCCAGCACATGCGTCCTCTGCGCGCGAGCAGGATGAATGCCGCTCATGATAGCACATCGACTCGGGGAAGACGTTGGCGCCGCTGCATACGCTTGACGGAAAAGAACACCCTTTTTTGCTAGAGCATCGATATTCGGCGTCTCCATGGCTGACGGCTTATCGATGTCGTAACACTTCAAATCTTGCCACCCTAGACTGTCGGCAAGCAACAGAATCACGTTCGGCTTCTCCGGACGAATCGACTCGGGAGTAGGTTGCTGTGCCTGCAGAAAGTCTGCACCCAGCCCCAAGAGAATTATCGAAATAATGACTTTTAAATGGCTGATATTCATAAAATACGACGACATTCTCATAACACAAAAAATCCACACCCTTCTCAAGCCTTTTCACCCCACCCAATTCGCATTCATTCTGCGGAAGCCGCTCAAAATGCCACTGCGAGTGATATAGCGAAAGTGTCGGCCCCATCAAACTCATCTGCGAATTGATCGGGACGTTTT
>CAYRTN010000174.1:0-3851 GCA_964427235.1 uncultured Chthoniobacter sp.
CCTCTGGGTGAAACAACTCGCCGCGTTGTAAGTTTTTTAACTTTCGGATCAGTGGTTTATTCCCGAGAATGAATTGAGGATTCCCCTTCTTACGCCGTAACTGCGAAGTGCGTAGGAGAACTAAAATCGGCAATTCTGTAAATTGTGTCAAAAAAAGCCTTTTGAAGCCAAAAATCTCTTGTTTGCGCAAGGTGCCCCGCTATTGTCAAATCTTTTAAAGGCCGGCTTCAAAAGCATTCGCAGTATAATATATATCAATAACTAATGCCTGAAAAAATCATGAACGCCGTGGCGCTCTATAAATCCCTCTCTGCCCAACTTTGTGCCTGCTAAAAAATCATCAAAGTTGAATCCTCCGGCGCCTCTCGATAGCGGCAGGCGCCTGGCACGCGGTCGCGCCCGGGAGGAGGCTCGTTTCACCGCGCCGCCTTCGCTTGAGGGCTTGCCGAGCACATACAGCGCCACACTGGAAGAGATCAAGAACCGCCTGCGCAGCGCACGCGTCCGCGCCGTGCTTGCGGCTAATCCCATCGTCATCGAAGCCTATTGGCATACCGGAAAAATCATCCTTCAACGCCAGCACGAAGCCGCCTGGGGAGCCAAGGTCATCGACCGACTTTCCACCGATCTTCGCGACGCCTTTTCCGACATGCGTGGGCTCTCATCGCGCAACCTGCTGGCAATGAAAATATTTGCCCGTGAGTTTCCGAAAGCTCCAATTGCGCAACAACCTGTTGCGCAATTGCCATGGGGCCATGTTCTCCAGATCCTTCAGCGAGTCAAAGATCCCGCCGTCCGCGACTTCTACATCGAGCAAACGATCGCCCACGGGTGGAGCCGAAGCATCTTGGAAATCCAGATCGGGCAACAACTCCATTTGCGAATCGGCAAAGCTCAAAACAACTTTTCTGCCACCCTCCCGCCTTCCGACTCGGACCTCGCCGTCCAAGTTTTTAAAGACCCCTATCTTTTCGACTTTCTCGGCACCGCCGATCCCCGCCGCGAGGCCGAGGTCGAGCAGGCCCTCGTCGACCACATCCAGCAGTTTCTTTTGGAGTTGGGAGCTGGTTTCGCCTTTGTCGGACGGCAGGTGCATCTCGAGGTTGGCAACGAGGATTTCTACCTCGACCTCCTTTTTTACCATCTCAAGCTCCGACGCTATGTCGTTATCGAACTCAAGGCCCGCGCCTTCGAGCCGGGCAATGCAGGGCAGATAAACCTATACCGTTCAGCGGTGGACGATTTGCTCCGCCACCCTGATGACCAACCCACGATCGGCCTTCTTTTATGCAAGGGGAAAAACAAATTGCTCGTCGAGTATGCACTGAGCGGCCTTGAGCAATCCATCGCCGTCGCGGATTGGAAAACCCAACTCAACGAGACTATCCCTCCGGAATTCCAAGGCAGCCTCCCCAGCGTCGAGGAAATCGAAGCCGAACTCTCCCGCGACATCGCACCGGATGACGAATCTTGACTGCCAAATGAAGCCAATCATGCAAAATCTAAAACCAGGCACAGTCCGCTCCTTAAATATGTCAATGTGTGGGACTGCGATCTTTTTTAAAAGTCTTTCGGGGGGAGATATAAGGAGCGACAGAATTGAGCTGCTTGCAAAAATGAATCCCATAGCAAATTTTATGAAAAAATTATTAATTGGACTTGCCCTACCTTTAATCGCAGGGTGCCAAACAGGAAATGAAATTTCATCAAATTATAAAGGAATGAGATTTGGCGTTACAGGTTCCAGCGGCGGGGTCACGATAGTGAAAATGCACCCCCCCTTTGAAACAGCGAAAAAACAATGGAATTCTCTAATAGACAGCGGTTATACACCTATGGGAAACTCATTTTTTGCAGGTATATATAACCACTCGGATGAAGTTAAAAAATTTGCAGCTAGAATCGGTGCCGACCTAGTCCTGCGCGATATTATGCCGGTGGGCGAAGTAACGAAGAGTTACATGGGTGTGGAGAGTTTCACACCGGGAAGAACAATCACAAGTTTCGGAAGCGCATCGGCATACTCCACGGGAACCGGAAGTGGAACTTTGTTTACCCCAAGTGGCCCCGTTAACTATAGTGGACAAAGCTCGGGGAATGCTTACGGAACTGGAATGTCCACGACATATATACCATCGCAGACTACATACGCACCAAGATATTATCAAGTACCAGTAGCTAGACAATTTTATGCGTTCTGGCTTTCCCCCCAAGGATATCTGAAAAACCTAAGGCGAGAATTCAAGAAAAATAATATTGGTACTGAAGAGGGAATGCGGTTATTTGCAGCCAACTTTGCGCAAGCTTGGAATGTGACTCTTCCTAAAGATTTAACGCCTTTTGGGCCCGTTGCTCAACTAAGTGAATCAGAAAAACAAGAATTGAGGAAAGAATTAACTAAAGTGCATAATCGTTTTTGAGCAAAAATGCCCTGCTTTAAAGCAGCGGGAGGACGCATCAAAATCGGGAGAATCAAAGATTCCTTTAAGCGGGTTTTGGCAATCCGAACTGGAAAAGGTGTCTTTTTCACACATTCACGTATTCGCAGAACGACATAATTTAGATCGGCAGTTAAGCGTGGCAGGATCTTTGGTGTTGCCAAAATTACCTCCTCTGCGTCTTGGCGACTCTGCGGTAGAATTTGGGTTGGCGGAAACGGCGGGTTCGGGCCTGAAGTTTGCGTTGTTTGTGGCGAAACAACCCTGGCTTGGTTTTTTCGATTCGCGGGGATTTGCGGTCATTTCGCAGTTCCCAATCCCAACCTTTGCGTCTTGGCGCAATATTACTCGCCGCCCGCGCAACTCGACACGATCCACTCCGCATAGGCGTGGCAGACAGCGGCGGGGTCGAACTCCAAGATCTCCGGAACCTCGTAGGGGTGGATCTCGCGGAGTTCTTTTTCAAACGAGCTGAAATTCGCCCCGCGCGTTAGCAGCAACTTAACATAGTGCCCACTTCGCTTTGTATTCTTATTCTCGCAATTGATTTCTGCAATTGATTTCTGTTTGCAAAGCCCCCATTTTCAGGGGATGAGTTGTAATTATCGATGACTCAAAAAATCCAGCAACTCGCCCAAGTGCGATTGAATCAGCCATCGCGCACATCGAGCGAAGCCTATGCCCAAATGGAACGGGCCATGAGGGCATCCCAGACGGCGAACTCGCTGGATATGAGTGGCGTGCGATCTTCCGTTGGGCTGAGAGAGAAAGCCTCGTCATCCCGTCGCAGTTAGCACCTGAGCGTGTCGGCGGTCGGGAGCATGATTTGACTTTTCTGCCACTTGAGCGGCGTTGGAGGAAGTTCACCAAACCGGATGGTTGCGGACTCATGGTTGATTTTGCCGATGGATGTCCGTTATTGCTTCCAAGCACGCCCTTGCAATATCTCAAGCGTCTGCAACTCCAGAATAGCTTCTGGGGCGATGATGTCCGTCTTGAAGGTGTTCAAATCACGGTGCCTGGAGCGAGGATCGTCACTACCCAACCCGATGTGAAAGGTGAAGCACCAACTCAGGATTTTTTGAACGATTATTTGTGCAGCGAATTTGGTTTCCGAAAATTGAAAATCGCACCGATGGGTTACTACAAATCCCATTCCTACCTCCAGGGGCGTTTTGCCATGTTTGATGTCCACCCTGCAAATTTCGTCCAGGTCTCGTCAATGGTCATCTTGCCGATCGATGTGATTATGGTGGAGTGTGAAGGGACTGAACTTGCGGCATTGGAAGCAGCTCTCTAATTGTCCAATCTGCAAACCGTTTCAGGATTTGGCCACGGCACTCGTTAACAGCATCGGAATGCCAGAAAATCAGGAGGCTTGGAGTTTCTCGACGCGCACATAGGCGTTGTAGT
>CAYRTN010000175.1:0-3845 GCA_964427235.1 uncultured Chthoniobacter sp.
CCTTGGACTTGTCCTTGGCGCGGTAGTGTTGGCGCACTGGAGAGCCCATGCCGTCGTCGCCGCCTTCTTGGAGGTCTTGGTTGGGGACAGCTTCGGTCGGGGACCAGGCGCCAATCTCTTCTGCGGTTTGGCTATAGTTGGACTCGTCATAGTCGTCGACTTGGGACATAGTAGCTTGGGGGGTTGGAAGCTTGAGCTTGGGTTGGAGGGGGAAAGGTGCTGATAGGGCACTTTTACGCTCTACTTCAGCCCAAGAGTGCCTCCCTGGAAACCCAGAGCCTGCGCTGAAGGTCATTTTTAGAGTAACATATGGAAGCAGTGGACCTGGGCTGCTCCAGGTAGCCTCTAAGGGACTCAGGTATAGTCTTCAAAGTGCGTAGTCTTCACCGCAGCCTGTCGCTGTGCGGAAGTGCTTCGGATTGTCCAGGCAAGTGAGGACTGACTGTGTCAGCACTATTCCAAACCAAGGCCTCCAACATGCCTGGACTGGGTCTGTCTGGCAACCTCCCGCGCCCCCAATTGACTCGCGCCCTCTCGATGCACCCATCCGACGATTTGGAAGGCATGTTCCCCGTCCATCCTGAAGCGCCTACCACGCCGCATGAGCCTCTCTCGTTGGATTGGAACGCCCCCAACGCTGAGCCAATCGACAGACCCACCAATCCGGCCCCTAGCTTTGACGAAGATCTCGAACTTTCACTACCTGAGGAGTTGCTTCCGCTGCCCGCCGCCTCTTCCTCTTCCTCTTCCTCTTCCTCTGCCGCCGCCGCCACGTCGTCCCTGCCAGCCTTGCCACCCCTGGAGCTCAACCCGCTTGGAGGTCCCCTCACTCGATCGTTCAGCTCGATCCTCCAAGACGACTCCAAATTTTTCAGGCCCGTCCCAGCTCCCGCCAAATCCGCTGGCCAGCCCCGTCGTATCCTCGCCGCCCCCGTTCACAAGCCCGCTGCTTCGTCTTCAGCAGCCTCCTCAGCGTCTCGCAAGCGTGCTGCTCCAGAGCCCGCGCCCCTCCTTGTGGCGACTGCACCGGCTGCAACTGCACCTCTTGCGGCTCCGCGCAAGAAACGCCGCGGCATGCGACCAGGCACCTACATGTGCTTGTTCAAAGGTGAGCTCTATGAATGTCCTCATGGATGTGACATAGTAGAGAAGGGGCTCTTGTATGATCTGCTACGCAGACAGTGAGAGGGTGGGTGGTGGGGCGGCGGCTTCGTGGGGCGGGTTTTTTTTGCAGACACTCATCATGAAATCTCCGGCCGCGCGCCTGTGACGAAGAAGAACATGAAGCAGCACCTGAAAGTTCTCCAAGTCGACATGAAGGACGCCAAAGCCGCTCTGCAGAAGGCTGAGAAGAAGAAGGAGCCCGTCATGCAGCATCACTCCCTCCTCAACTTTCTTTTCAGTCTCCAAGCTGTGTGGTATTTGGTGGAGAAGCTGCTGCAGAACAAGCATGTCAAGGCGGCCGTGATCTACTTTGTTGTCAAGTCTCACAAAGAGTGGCGCGCGACACACCCATCGGATCCGCGCATTCAATCGTTCAGTCATGCTCAAGTCACCGAGGAGATCGCTTTGTACACCTCGCAAAAAGAAGTCCTCGCCAGAGCCGAGCTGCTGGAGTCCAACACGTGGAACGCCTTCCGCACTCGTCTTTCTCTGTTCACTGCGCTGAGTCGCATCCTCGCGTTCACGCAGCTTGTGTATTGTGTAGAGGTGTTGACGTGGGATGGGCCTGTGTGCTATGCCGACATCATGCGTCATGCTCGAGTTCCCACACATCTCGACTTTGCCTCTGATGAGGAGGACACCGTGACTGATGATGAAAGCAACTGATTAAATCACGTTTCCTGTACTAACACATGGCCCAATTAACTCAGATGGTAGAGTGCTCGACCTTTAATCGACTGGCCGCCAGTTCGAACCTGGCATTGGGCTTAGCTTCTCCCCTCCCATCCCTTATGGTGGTCTTATGGGAAGGGACTTTTTTTTTGGAGAGGGAAGCTACCGCTTGAAAAATACCCCGTTCAATATAATGGCCCGTGTAGCTCAGTGGTAGAGCGCCTGTTCTTCTAGGGCAGAGGTCGTGGGTTCGAGCCCCACCTCAGGCGATGAAACTGCCCGAGATTCTTGCCGATGACTGTATTCGGCGAGAATCTCGGGTAGATTCATGTTTTTTGTTCCCCACTCTTCTAATACTTTTTTTTTAAAAAAAAAATTGTGAACATCTGTGTCAGGGTGTGCCCGGTAGACGAGTGGGTTAGAACGGCGGATAAATGGTGCGCCCATCGCCGGAACAACCCCGCTACCGGTACACTATTTTTTGTTTGAGCTTACGCTGCAGGGGCGGCCATGCCTTGGGGAGGCATCATGCGCAGCATCTTGCGGGCCTGTTCATTGATCATAGCGGAAGTGGTCTCGCTGCCCGTCACTTTACCGTTCTGGATGCTCAGGCTGAACGCTTTCGGGATCATGTCAAACACCAGAATCGCGATGTCATTGACGAGCAACTGCTCGCCTGCAGCGCCGTTGACCGAAAGAGTGCCTCCCTTCTTGAGCAGGCGAGGCCAGCCGCGATACAGCAGCTTTTGGCCGACATCAGCCAAGCGGTCGGCGTCTTGATTCAGATTCTCGGCCTTGAACGCCACGTTCACGTGGAAGCGGGTGCTCAAATCGCCTCCGTCTCTGGGCCACACCCAATTGTAATACGCGCCTCGCTCCAGCCACTCCTCAAAGCTCTCGCAGCCTCCTGGTCTGTAAAGCTGTCCAGCGTTGATCATCGTTTCCATGTAGCGTTGGGTGAAGTATTGAACGGCTTGCGCCTTCGTGTCCTGCGAAGTGCTCATGTTCGCCTCAGAGTAGCCGCGGTACGAGAGCACACTCTCGTTTTCTTCGCGAGGTCTGTTCTGATTCGCGAACGTGACATAGAACCGATCGAGGGCAGTCTCGGCTCCACGTTGCGCGAACTGAGTGGGCACAATGAACTTGGACAGGGAAGTGCTGCCGTTACCTGCTTTGGCAGATTGGAACGCCACGCAAACTGAGGCTGTGGTCGGCGCCAAGTTGAACGGGTATGTGCCAGGCAAGGCCGTCTGCTGCTCCGGAATCGTGTAGGGCGTCATTCGATATTCGCGAAGGTCCAAGACAAACTTCGCCTCGTCGGCGCGAGGTCCCTGGGCCATTCCCGCATAGAACTCGAAGCCTTCGATGCGCAAGTACACCTGGCCCTTGTTCATCTCGCCGGGATTGGCGCCGATGCCGAAAGGCATGATACGCCCTCCGTTGCCGGCTCCAAGTAAAGTCGCGTCCAGATGCTGGCGACCAAAGTCGAAGCATCGAGTCTGGTAGTCGTTCGGGATGACCATCTGCAACTCATGCGTTGTCGTCGGGATGTTGTGCGACACCTGAACAATGTATGTATTTTTATATACGTGGGTATGAGTATATTTGCGGGCTCCTTACATCAAAAATTCCGAGAGGGGGCTTCCAGATGATCTCGTGGCGAGCGGAGGGAAGCGTATCCTCGGACGGCGCGATGGGGCGCAGAATCACGTTCTTCACGTTCTTCAGGGCCAGCAGTCCGTTCTCTTTGCCGTCCTCATCGTGGGTATACTGGGGCGACGTGATGCTCGCTCGCGGATAGCGACCAGCGCGAGGGCCGGGGCCGCCGTAAGCCTGATCGCTGGCTGTATCACGAGTAGAAGCGCTACCAGGCGGGGACATTGCCGCATCCCACGACTGGAAGTGAGAGTTCGCGTCAGCTCCTGCCAAAGGCTCAAGGTTGGAAACGCTCGTCACGTTGCGAGTCCGATCGCGGCGCACGAAAATGTCAAGCTTGGGGAGCCATGTCA
>CAYRTN010000176.1:0-3843 GCA_964427235.1 uncultured Chthoniobacter sp.
GGGCCGAAGACCTCGACGACCCCAAGGATCAGCATCGGCACTTCTCGCACATGATTGCCGTTCATCCCGGACGCCAGATCACGCCAACCACCACTCCGAATCTCGCCGAGGCCGCCAAGATTTCCATGAATGCGCGGGGTGACGCCTCGACCGGTTGGAGCCGCGCCTGGAAGATTTGCGTCTGGGCACGCCTGCAGGACGGCGACCGAGCCCACAGAATCATGAGTAGCATGATCAAGACCTCGTTCACGCCGAACCTTCTCGCCACGCACCCGCCGTTCCAGATTGACGCCAACTTCGGTTACGCCGCTGCCGTTTGCGAAATGCTCCTGCAAAGCCAAGCTGGGGAAATTCAACTCCTGCCCGCCTTGCCCAAAGCCTGGCCGGAGGGCAAAGTCACCGGCCTGTGCGCACGCGGTGGGTTCACCGTGGACATCGAGTGGAAGGATGGCAATGTCGTCTCGGCGAATCTTCACAACATCCAAGGCAACCCCTGCTCCGTCAAAATCAACGGCACAACCAAGACCATCCCCGCCGCCAAAGGCGAAACCACCAAACTTCTTTAATCCCATAAACACCATGACACCAAAAAAAGTCCTCCTTCTCGCCCTGTGGGCGCTTGTCCCATCCGCCATCGCCCAGCCTCCAACGGCCACCCCGCCGACTCCGAAGGTCGAACTCCCGGCGTTGGTTTCACCCCGCGATTTCAGTTTTGGTTTTTTCCCTAACGGTTGGCACAATAAACCCTCCGAAACCTCACCAGACCTCCTTGGAATCGAAACGGGCTATTTCGGTTTTGTGCTCGATGTGGATGACATTGCGCATCCCCGTTTCGGGTTACTGGATGATGACAGGGATTACGCCTCCGCACTCACTGATGGGCTGAAGCGGCTCGAAAATCTCCCTCCTGCTGAGTTGACGATCGAGGTCAAGAAGGGCGGGAAAATTTATCGCGCAAAAACCTGCCGGGCGGGAGTCCGGAGCAGTGGGGATCGGATGGAGGCTGTCAGGCTCTGGGAGTCCGCCCGGTTCGTGCAGCACTACGATCTGCAGTTCGTCAGCTTCACCGATGAGGAGGGTCATCCCCTCGACGCTTTGGGCACACTAGATATTTTAGCATGGCCAGGCAGTCTCACTTTCACAGCGAGCCTTACGCCGACGCCGATCTTCAACGAGGGCCCTGTGGCTGGGGTGGTGGGAGCGGGATGGTGCTTGAAAAAAAAGCCCATCACATTGCCTACGGCCAACCTCCCAGATCCCGCCAAATTCTCGACCGAGTGCTGGTTTAAGATTTCCGAAACGAGCACGCATCCGAATGGCTGGTTTCTCATCCTTGGCAGAAACGGGCACATCAACAACGAGGGGTTTTGCGGAATCACTCTCTCCGGCGACCGCATTGGAGCCATTCTCAACATCGGCGGGGGAAAAGAAAATCGCCATTGGCCAACCGCCAAGTCGTCATTCACAAAAAATGTCTGGCATCACATCGCCATGACCTATGACGGCGAAAATCTGGCCCTGTATCTCGATGGGAAGCGCGAGGCCAGCGAGACCATCCATCGCGAGCGCATTCCAGGCAGGGCCGATATGCTGCTGGGGTTTGAGGCCAACACGCAGCCATTTGAAATCGATAGGATTTACGATCAGATTCGGCTTTGGGATCGCGTGCTGACACCGGAGGAAATCGCCGCTCATGCCGCGAATCCTGCCATCATGCCCTCCAAGGATGGTCTTTTCTTTGAAGAGAATTTCGATTCCAACCCCTTCCAACCTTCACCGCAGGGATGGAATAACGCCGAGGTTTCGATCAAACTCAAGGGCGCGGAACGGGATTGGAGCGCCAACCAAGTATTTTCCGGCGAATGGAAGGAAGGTGAAAAAAAGAGCGTCACCGTGAATTGCAATGTGAGGGAAAATCACCCGCCGTTAAAGGATGTCTCCGTCCGCCTGATCAACAAAGACCTGCCCGTGACGTTCGAGCCGGGCGTGAACGCCTTCGTCACGCGCGCCGATCAACGCATCAAGCGCGATTGGAATAAAAGCATGGAAATGCGAGATTATGACGAGTTCCTCGTCGAGGTCGACAACACTGGTAGCGAGAGCGGCACCGTGCCCTTCCTGTTGTTTTTTAATAACCCTTTCAGCGCGGCTGGCTGCCTCCCCATCCTTTGCCATCCCGACGGCACTCCCACCGGAATCCCCGTGCAAACGAGCAAAAACTGGCACCATGGATGTTATCTCTGCGCCTACATGTTGCTCCCGGCCCCAGCTGGAAAATCGACCTTCCTTGTGCGAATCAGTTATGGATTTTACGGCACCGTGCCGCAGGCATCGCACACCCAGCTTTCGCTCGTCGGATGGGGCGGAAACGGCCGATGGGACCAGATCGCCATTGGCGGATGGGGTGAAACACACTGCCTAGATATGGACTACTCCCAAGCCGACTGCATCGTCACTGACAATCGTGGCATGCTCATCCGAAACGGGAAAGACGGCCCGAAGTGGGGTTGGTGTGAATCCGGTTGGGGCGGCGACTGGTTGAATGTGAAGAATCCCGCCGGCGAAAAGCTCTTCTTCAGTGATCTGAAAACCGCTTACACAACCCACGGCCCTTGCCTCAGTGAAGTCGAATATCGCGGACACTTCGGCGCAGGTGACGAGATCGAGATCCAATCCATCGTCCACTCCCCCCGCACCGACGACTATGTGCGGACGCTTTTGGAGCAGCGCTACTCCTTCAAGGCCACCATTCCGACAAAGGATGCCTGGTTTTTTAAAATGGGGAAAACCCATAACTTCATAAGTCCTCGTGTCGCATATGGCAACCGCGACGGATTGATCGCTGAGCTGGAAGCTCCTGTCGGGGCAAAACCGGGCGACATCATGGTGGATCATCTCGAGCTTCAAGGCGAAGGTCCGTGGTGGGTCGCTTATCCCGACGCCCAACCGCAACTTCCCGCAGGTCGTGAAAACTTCGGCATTGGCTCGCGCGCATTCATTATCCGCTCTTTCAAGGGCACTTTCGGCGGCAAGGAATACAAAAATCCCTCGATCACTCTGCAGGTCCACAATGTGCGAAGTGAAGGCAAGCTGGATATCGATGCCCTCGTTGTTCCACCGAAAGGACTCGCGGATTTCCAACCCGGAGACCGCCTGGAAATGGATACCGAATGGCTCTGCGTGCCACGCAATGCGGACGACTACCAAGGCCCAAACGAGGCCCTGCGTCAACACCTCACCGAGTCGCCCCGCTCATGGAAGACCATCCATCGCGAGGCGGTCGGCAACGCTCTCGAAGTCCTGGTCACCGGCGGCACATTGCTCCGCAGTTACCCGATCATCGTGAGGGCTGAAGAGCCTCTTTCCACATCAGAGACGCTTTTGAAGAAGTTGAAGGGCTACTCTGGGGTATTTGGTAATATGGAAGTCCCGGACTTTCTGAAATCCCAAGCACCGCCCGAGATCATGCTCGCGATTCGGGGTGGCGTCGGCTTTGTTCCAGTGCGCTTCGAAGGATTGAAATCCATCGAAGGCTACAAGCTCTACGAAAAAACCGGCGAAAAGCTCGTTCCTCTCGACCAATCCGTGCATGGAAACGATTTTTGGCAGACCGACTTCAACTCGGCCCCCCAGACCTACAGCCTCACCTACAACCTCCCATTGGACGGCAAATCCTCCTCCACCTGGGTGCTGAAAAAAGCGCCGTGATGTTTACGGCTTAGCCCAACGCCCTCCATTGGATATCGAGTCGAAGGACTGTAAAGTCACGAACTGCCACATCGCCTCCGCCAAAGGCAAAACCACCAAACTTCTTTAATCCCGAATTCAGCAGATTTAACCACA
>CAYRTN010000177.1:0-3843 GCA_964427235.1 uncultured Chthoniobacter sp.
CGGCGGCTTCGCGCACGTCCAGCTTGCCCGTCACCAGGTCGGCGGTCAGGCGCGTTCGGTATTCCTGCATCAGCACGATTTCTCGCTCCGTGCGGGCGATGGCGGTGTTGAGGACGGCGGTCTCCTTCGCGATGTATCCGACAATGTCTTCCTGCTCTCCTACTGGCGGTAACATCACCTTAAAGCCCTTTATCTGCTCTGGACTCAGGTGCGGGACACTAATTCCAGTGAAAATTGGTGCGATGTATTCCGCGAACAGCCTTCCTTGCAGCAAAAGCAGAAGGAACGGTTCGGTAATTCGCTCCTTTGGCCTCAGCCTCGCGACACGTTGAAGAAGCAGCGAAGGAACGTCTTGCGGGGCGATAGCTGCGGCGCGAACACCCGCAGCGATAATTGGACGGTCCATGCCAAGCACAATATCGCCAACTTGGAGCAAGAAATCATCTAGGCCATCTGATTGAGTTCGCTCCCAGCGAACATTTGAATCCCAGCGCAATCCATTAGGAGTAACGTTGATTCCTCTCAGCAGTCGCATGGCTGATTCTTTTTGAGTAAAGCCATCACTTTTGAACGGAAAGCCGGTAATGAGCTTGATGACACGCCCAAGCCGTAAGACTTCCCAATGCGCCGGGATGTCGCCGAGCCAGGGGATGCCGGAGGGCTTTTTGGGCAAGGTAGAAGGTTGAAGTATGAAGGAAGAATTTCCGTTTTCATCCTTCATCATTCTGACTTCATCCTTTCCCGTCACGGCGCGGTGGATGATGGCCTGCTTCTGCTCGTTCAGCAGCCCAATCAGCTTCCGCTTCGCGCGGATGAAGCCGTCGATCTTCCGGTTCGCGTGGTCCAGAAACCGCACGATGGCTGCTTGTTCGTCGGGCGGCGGGACAACCACCGTCGAGCCACGAAGGTCGGGGTAGTATAGGTTCCGTTGTATGTCACCCACGCCTCGCGAAGCTACGACGTATTGAGCGACCATCGAGGGTGAACGAAAGAGGTAGTTTGCGTATCCCGGCGAGAGCGTTGGCCTGAGTTTCATTATCACATAGGCAGGACTGATAATCCCCTTGTGTTTAGACACACCTATCGAACCACGCCATGCCTGCTGGTTGTTCAAGACAAGGTCGCCGGGTTCAACGACCTGATACTTGCTCAAATCAATGCTCGGTTTGTGAACCTGTCCACCACTCTCCGAGTAGCGAATGACACCCCGATGGAGATAAACAGAGAGCAGTTCCAACTCAGGTCTGCCGCATTCACTTTTTGGTGTCGCTACTCTGCAGAGAGGAAGAACTGCCCAGTGGTCGGGCAATTTTCCAAGCCACCGGTGCCCCGACTCCTTGTATTCCGCATACGGCTTGAGTCCCTCGATCATGCCATGGCTCCTTTCTTTTTCCGTTTCGGCTTGGCAGGGGTGATAGCCACCTCGTCATCGTCGGCCTCATCCTCCGGTGGGGCGCAGAGTTGGTAGAACTCGTGGAGCTTGGCTTTGAGCAGTTCCTTGTCGGGGAGCATGGTTTCATACTCGGCGATCATGGCGGGGGAGAGGCTGCGGCTGAGGCAATATTCGACGACTTCGGTATCCTTGGTGGCACAGAGCAGCAGGCCAACGGCGGGATTTTCGTGGGGCTTGCGGTAGTCGCGGTCGAGGGCTTCGAGGTAGAAGTTGATCTTGCCGAGGTCCTCCGGGCGGAATTCGCGAATCTTCAGCTCGATGGCAACGAGGCAGTTCATGCCGCGATGGAAAAACAGCAGATCCAGCGCGAAATCCTCTCCGCCGACTTGAATGGGATACTGAGAGCCGATGAAGCAGAAGTCCCGGCCGAGCTCAGTGATGAAGCGGCCCAGATTCCGCAGGAGAGCCCCTTCCAGATCCGCCTCGGAATGCTCCGTGGGCAGGCCGAGAAATTCGAGGGTGTAGATGTCTTTGAAGAACTCGGCGGCTTGGGGGTGCAATTGTCGCAGCGCTGGTGAGAGTTTTACAGGATTTAGAATCGTGCGTTCGAAACGAGAAGTATTGAATTGGCGTTCCAGCTCGCGCTTTCCCCACTTTTCGCGTATTGCCAGACGGATGTAGAACTCGCGTTCTTCCTCCATCTTGGCACGGCTGAGGATGATCATATGGTGTGTCCAAGGCAATTCTCTCACCAGTGGTGAGAGAATTGGTTGCGCCCGGTAAGCCTCGTAAAACTGACGCATACGCCAGATGTTCTGAGGCGAGAATCCCCTGATGCCCGGCTGGGCTTTTTGCAGGTAAGCACCCAAGTTCTGAATGGTGCCTTTGCCCCAACCATCAATCGCGATCTTGCGGTAGATGTATTCGCCTACCTGCCAATAAAGGGTGATGAGTTCCGTGTTAACCGCTTGGTAAACCTTCTGCTTTGCGCACTGAATGAGCTGAAGGACTTCTGAGAAGGCAGCTACGTCGGTCATCTTTGCCAATTCTCTCACCACTGGTGCGACTATTTGCGTCACCGCTGGTGACACTTTTTTGGCAGCCTTCTTCTTCACGCGGTCACTCCTCTCGTGATTTCATTCAACAGGCCTTCCGTTTCCTGTTCCAGCGCGAGGATGTCGGCGCTGATCTGGGCGAGGGTGCGGAGCTGGGGCGGCTGGTAGAAGTGGCGGGTGAAGCTCACTTCGTAGCCGATCTTGGTGTCGGATTCGACGAGCCAGGCGTCGGGCGTGTAGGGCAAGACTTCGCGGCGGATGAAGGCTTCGATGCCGCCTTCTTCCAGCAGCGGGATTTGCTCGAAGTCGCGGAGTTCGCTGTCGGGCTCGTATTCGACGACGCAGGTCTTGCCGTCGATCTCGGCCTCGAACAGGCCGCGCAAGGCATCGGACTGAGTCTTGCCGGGTTTGTGGATTTTTCTTATGACGCGAGGCGCATCCTCCACGCGCCAACTCACAGCGTTGACGATGAGCTTGAGTTCGGCGGCGCTGGGTTTGAGGCCGAGCTGTTTGAGCGAGGTTTCGACGCGTTCCAGAAAGACATTGTGGTCGTCGTAGAGTTCGTCGCCGAGGGCCTTGCGGAGCTGGTTCGCGACATCGAGGAGCATGGCGTCGCGCTTCCAAGTGGCTTCGTTTAGAAGCTTCTTTTTCTTTTTGTCGGAGAGGGTTTTCTTCGGCGTGTCGGCTTCGCCTTCTTCATCCTCGTCGCCTTCGCTGTCGGCTTTGCCCCAGTCGTTGACGAGTTTTTCCAATTGGGTGCGGACGGAGGAGGGATCCGTGAAGAGGGTGTCGCCGAGTTCTGCATAGAGGGCGGCGCGGATCTCTTCATCGCCGCTGGCGTAGCGCAGGAACTCGATGCGCGGGCGGGTTGAGCTGACTGTGGAGGCGAAGCGGGCGCTCGACCTTCACTTTCCAATAACCGAAGGCGGAATTGGGGAAGATTTTCGACTGCGGTGTTTCCTCGAAGGCGAGGAAGGTGTCGCAGATGCGCTGAATGTCCTCGGCGGCGAGTTCGCAGTTCTTTTTGCCCATGTTCTTGCGCAGGGGCCGGAACCATGTGGTGGCGTCGATGAGTTGGACCTTGCCCTGGCGCGGCGCGGCCTTGCGGTTTGTGAGCACCCAAACGTAGGTGGCGATGCCGGTGTTATAAAACATGTTCAGCGGGAGGGCGACGATGGCCTCCAGCCAGTCGTTCTCGATGACCCAGCGGCGGATGTTGCTCTCGCCCTGCCCAGCGTCGCCGGTGAAGAGGGAGGAGCCATTGTGAATCTCTGCGATGCGGCTGCCGAGCGGTGTGTCATGCTTCATCTTGCTGAGCATGTTCGCCAGGAAGAGCATCTGGCCGTCACTGCTGCGGGTGATGAGTGAGTATTCGGGATCGCCGTCGTGCTCGAT
>CAYRTN010000178.1:0-3817 GCA_964427235.1 uncultured Chthoniobacter sp.
CCACTCCTGCTTCGCCCAGTCGTGCAACTGCGGCGCGAGGCTTTCGGGCGTTTCGGGAAAACCCGTCGGCGAGAGAGGGTCAGGGAGACCAGCATTCGGGTAGGTACTAACAAAAAACGGCGCGATATTCGAAAGTTCCTCGATGTACGGGCGCATTTCCTTTGGTCCCAGAGCGCAATTGAGACCGATCGAAAGAATCGGAAAATGCGCAAGCGAGTTGAGGAAGGCCTCGACCGTTTGACCAGTGAGTGTACGTCCGCTCAAGTCGGTAATCGTTCCAGAGACCATCACAGGAAGTCTCGGATGGTTCTCAAAATAACGCGCAATCGCAAACAGAGCCGCCTTGGCATTGAGGGTGTCAAAAATTGTCTCCACCAAGAGAATATCCGCCCCGCCCGCGACGAGATTTTCTATCTGCTCCGTGTAAGCGGCAGCAACCTCTTCAAAAGTGACCTCTCGCTTTCCGGGATCGTTCACATCCCTTGAAATGGAAAGCGTCCGGTTCAGTGGTCCGATGGCTCCGGCAACAAAAACACGGCGATCGGTGCAGGCGTCCGCAGCCGATCGAGCCAAGCGCGCGGCGGCAAGGTTGAGCTCCGGGACGATGGACTCCAACCCGTAGTCCGCTTGCGAAATCGTGGTGGAGTTGAACGTATTGGTTTCAATGATATCCGCCCCAGCGGCGATGTATTTGCCATGGATCTCTCGAATCACCTCGGGCCTTGTGAGAACAAGAAGGTCATTATTTCCCTTGAGGTCCTGTCCCTTCCAGTCAGCGAAACGCTCCCCACGATAATCGGATTCCTGCAATTTATATTGCTGGATCATGGTTCCCATCGCCCCATCGAGAATGAGGATACGTTGGGATAGGAGTTCGCGGAGTGCTTTTTCGGTGGACGAAATCATGGATCGGAAGTTGCCCAAACTACGAAATATTCGCCCGCCTGAAACTAAAAACTTCAAGTCTCCTTGTGGTGCGATCTCCAGAAAGGATCACGCTCTGAAATAGGCCGGACTCAGATCGAGAGCGGTTTGGACTCTGGGGCGCCAAGTTGCTTGATGATGGTGGTGAGATAAACCGCCTCGTGGTGGAGTCCACGGTACTTCGAGATTTCCTTTCGCTCAACAACACGAAAGCCGAATCGCTCCAGCACTTTCGCCCCACGACGGGATTCAAATGTGACCATCTGGCCGAAGACTTCCTTTTCTCCGCGGGAACGAAGAAAATCCAAATAAGTGCTCATGAGCACATAAGTTCCGGCCAGGCTTTGGGCCTCCGGTAACACATTGATATGAAAATGAGCCGTTCGACGAGGAGCTGCCGGCACCTCTCGCCAGGAATTATTAAGAATCCAACGGATGAAGGCGCGTGTGGCTGTGTTGTAGTGCGGATATCGGCACATTCCGATCAGGAAAAGGCGGAGGTTTTGAAAAAAACCATAGAATTGCTGGCGCAGTGGGCGACGGGATCCGAGCAGGTAGCCTTTGACTATGCCATTTTGCTCCAACACAAACGCGGCCTCGGGTTCGATATCTGTGTAATAGGCGGTTAAATAATTCGCAAAGAGTTCCCGATCCTCAAACACGGGATCGATCGCCTTGCCGAGAAAACCCGTTTCGCAACAAAGCCGCCGAACAGCCTCGCGGTCGCGAGCCTCATATTGCCTAACGGTAATGCCTGGTGGAAGTGCCACGCTACAACGTTATCCCTGCCTCGTCGCCGGGCAATTCAGAATCAACGGAACCCAAACACCGCTCGCCGTCACGGTGCCCATTTCAATACGATCCCTCAACCCTTGCGGCGACGTCGCGGTAACCGTAATCCACCTCGTAAATTTGCTTCATGCACGCGATCGCGTTGTCCGTCAGGTTCATCTTTTCGTAAACCAAACCCAGGTTGTAAACGATGTCCTTTTTCACGTTGTCCATAGCGACCAACTCTGTCGCGGCGTCGGAGAGGGTCTTGGCCGCAAGGTCGAGCATCGATCGGGCAGTAAAGCATTGGCCAAGCAGACTGATGGCCCGAATGCGAACATTCGGGTTTTGGCGGGCCCGTTGGAGTTCGGGAATCGCTTCCTGATACATGTGGAGCGAGTGAAGTATCTCGCCAAGCTCGAAGCGGGATTGAAGATCCGTCGGGTTTTGCTCCACACGGGCACGGGCCGACTGAAGCATGGTCTCGGAGCGTTGTGTGATGAGGTCTTCGAGTTCCGCTGCATATTGCTCCGCCTCGGCCGTTCCCGGATGGCTGGCAATGATTTCCCGACGTGCATCAATCGCATGGTCGAATTGCTTCACGCGCAGATCCGAGGCTTTGCGAACGAGGGCAAAATCCGAATTATTCGTAAGGGCGGCGGCATAGTTGAACCAACTTGTTGCATTGTCCCAATCTTCTTTCTGCTCGTAGAGCTCTGCGATGCGGCGAGCGGTATCCACGGAACCCGGCTCCGCCTCCGCCTTGACGTGAAGATCAGCGAGGAGATTATCGATCATCTCTTCGCTTCTAACCACGCGAGACTGCTGTTCCAAAGCGACCGCCTCTCCCTTGTCCTTGATAAGGTCACGGTAGGTGGTCTCCTCTTTATCCCAACCACCGCTCTGCATCGAAGAAGCAGCGGCGGCATCTTTCGCCCCCTTGACCGCAGCACGATCACTGGGTGCTATCGCGATAATTTTGAGATAAATATCCGAAGCCCTTGCAGCATTGCCGTGCTGCATACAGTGACGGGCCAACTGGTGCATGATCTTGATGTCCTTCGGCGCGGAATCGAGAATCGTTTCCAGAGCAAAAGCCGCCACTTCAGGAAGCTTCGCCTCGATCGCGGCATCATGCAGTATCATGTTTAACTGCGTGCTGGTCGGATCACTTTCCAAGAGCTTCTCCACCGCATCAATCGCAGCGAGAGGATCTTTTTTGATTTGGCCCTGAATTTTATGCGCGGAAAATGAAGCTCCAGAAAGACCCGCCAGAAGGCTTTTCTTTCCAGGATTTTTTGCAATACCTGCCTTGCGAACAATCTGCCGGCCGGCGAGGAATTCGGGGTGGCTTTTGAGGACAGTCTGGAGAAGTTGGATCGTGTAGCCGTAATTTTTGAGCTGCATGGCGCTCATCGCCTTGAGCCATGTGGACCGATGGAATTCAGGGAGATCTTTTTCAGTTTTTACGGACATACAGGAGAAGCGACTAAATATATACCCTCACGCGCTCGGCACATCAAGCCCTGCTCATTCGCAATGCAAAGAGCCAAGGCCCGCACTCGACCTAAATCGTCTGCGAAAGATAACCACCATCCACGCGAATATCGGACCCCGTCACGAACGAGCTAGCCTGAGAACTGGCGAGAAAAATCACTGCTCCAGAAAGTTCGTCCGCCTCGCCAAATCTCGCCATCGGCGTATGGCCAAGGATCGCCGCTGCGCGAGGTGTGGTGGTACCGTCCGGATTGAATAGAAGGCGCAGGTTTTGTTCGGCTGGGAAAAATCCTGGCGTTATGGAATTCACCCTCACTCCGGTTGTCGCCCATTCCCGTGCGAGAAATTGAGTGAGATTAAGAACGGCGGCTTTGGCCGAGGAATAAGCAACCACTCGCGAAAGGGGCAGGTGGGCAGAAACACTAGCGATATTGATAATACTTCCGCGACCCGCCTCGACCATCGCGGCGCCGATCACTTGGCAGGGCAGCAACGCGCCACCAATGAGGTTCAAATCAAAGTTGGCCACCCAATCCTCAACGGCGATGTCCGAAAACGGATTTTCGGGCGTCACCGTCACGCTGGCATCGTTACCGCCCGCCGCATTCACCAACACGCTCGGAAT
>CAYRTN010000179.1:0-3791 GCA_964427235.1 uncultured Chthoniobacter sp.
AAACAGGATCGTGGCTCATCTGCGAACGCAGATCTGCATCCAATTCA
This sequence comes from uncultured Chthoniobacter sp., assembly GCA_964427235.1. Classification (GTDB taxonomy): domain Bacteria; phylum Verrucomicrobiota; class Verrucomicrobiia; order Chthoniobacterales; family Terrimicrobiaceae; genus UBA967. The sequence continues at coordinate 48 of CAYRTN010000179.1, forward strand.
ACCACCGCAACCAAATTCAAAAGGCCAGACGTTGATATTTGTTTGGCAATGGTCTTGCCCCACCAGCCATAACCGACCAAGCCTATTTGGACGGGCTTCGAATTATTGGACATGTTTAAAGATGCAGTAGCCATAAAACGCCTTAAATTTACAAAGATCTACGGTTCAATTAAGTGGTGCTGGAAGATGCAGACTTGATAGCCCCCACAGCCTGAAATAAATTTCGAATCACATCGAGCTCCATGTTGCGAACAATGAAAACCAAGCGTGAATCTTTGTCTTCGCTGGGCCAACGGTCCATTTTCACAGGTGTGTCAATGATATGTTGCACACCCTGAATCACCACAGGATCGCCATCGACGTTGATGATGCCCTTTAGGCGAAGCAGATCGGGGCCCCGCAAAGTGGTCAACAGCTCTAGGGCCGATGAAAAAGAAAGCCACTCAAAGGGCTCCGTGAATCGCAATGACAAGGTCTTCACGGCACTGTTGTGCGTCGCAGATCTTTGGCCCAAATACCTGCCTGAGCCAGTGACATCTGCCGAAACAGCGTCAACCGTCAGCGCTTCGCCCAAAAACTGCAAAGTTTTTAGACTGGCACGCGAAGACGACAAGCCTAAATCGATCAAGCGCTTAGGATCGACTTCACCCTGCCGAATAAACTCAATGGGTGATTGTGAATTGAGTTGTCTAATTCGCTCACACAAAGTTTCCAAATGGTCCGCAGAGGTCAAATCAGTTTTGGTCACCAATATTTTGTCGGCAATGGCTATTTGCTTCACAGCCTCTGTCTGCTGGTCAATTTGTCCTTCCCCATGCAAGCCATCGACCAAGGTAATGAGGCCATCTAGCCGGTAGTGGGCTGCCAGCAAAGTATCGCTGGCCAATGTTTGAACCACTGGCGCAGGATCTGCCAGGCCGGTTGTTTCGACAATGACGCGGTCAAAGTCAAACACTTCTCCAACGCGGCGTTGTGCAAAGAGATCACGCAGGGTTTCTTGTAAATCGGTTCGCACTGAACAGCAGATGCAGCCATTGGCCAACAGCGTGATATTTTCTGAAGACACGGTGACCAAGTCGTGGTCAATGCCAATCTCCCCCATCTCATTGATGACCACCGCCACACGCCGCATATCGGGGTGCAACAAGAGTTTGGAAATGAGGGTGGTTTTACCGCTGCCAAGAAAGCCCGTGACCAAGGTCACAGGTATTTTTCCCGCCAACGCATCGCGCGACCAAGTCACTGCAGGTTCACTTTAAATGTTCATTTCAAGAATGTACAAGCCGCCTGTAAAGCGGTCTACGGTGTAGACAATGCGGCGGTCATCGACATACACATCATTGAGTTGAATGGCCCCCGCTGGCGATAGTTTGGGCGCACCTGGCACAAAGTAGGCAATCTCTTGCACTTGATAGGGGTTGCTGGTGTCGTAGACCCGCACGCCTGCATTGAAGAAGGACCCCACAATGATGGTGTCCGATCTGAACGATGTAGGGCCTGGCAAATTTTCGTGTAAGTTGTGCGCGCCAAAACGTCCGCCACGTTTGGCAAATGCGTCATAAGGTGGCGCAGGAAATGTGCCGATGGGCACGGGGTTGGCTTCGTTGCGTGAATCAACCACCCACACCAATTTGGGCCAATCGGCGCCGTTGTCTTGCACGCACTCGTCGCTTACGATCCACAAGCCTCTGTCAAAGAGCGGCAATACCGTGTGCGTAAAACCATTGAAAGGCGGCGAATGGTTCCACTGCGAAACCACCTTGATGTTCTTCATGTCCGAGATGTCTAGCACCACAGCGCCGCCATCGATGTAACCAATGAAGGCACGGTTGGGCTGCTCTGGGAACACATTGGTATTGTGTGTTCGAAAGCCCATATCAAACTGAGCAGGCAAGCGCGGAGGCGGTGGCGCTTCATCGCCTTCACGGGTGCCAGGGTACCACCACCGCCCTACTTCCACGGGCTTTTCGGGATCGATGATGTCAATGATGCGATAGAACTGATCGTCTAAGGGATTGCGCGGCTGAAAGTCAGAGGCACCCGAGGACATGTGGACATAACGGCCGTCGACAAACCACACTGCATGCACGCCACGAGAGTAAGGGCCAGAGCAGTCAAAATGAGAAAGTAAGCGCGGCGTTTCTGGCTGGCTCACATCAAATATATCGATGCCTGCGGGCTTGATACCTACCGTCGTGGTTTGGTAAGCCACCACCATGATGTTGCCCACCACGTCTAAAGAGTTGGAGCGCAGCTTCATGTGCGGCAATTCAGTTTGCACAATAAGCTTGGGATTTTGCGGGTCCGTCACGTCGACACCCGAGAAGTTTTTAGGGGCAGATTCGTGTGCCAGCCACAAAATTCGGCGCCCATCCGAGGTGAGCTGCATGCCCATTCCCTCGCCCAGCCCACCAAACCCTGCCAGCTCGTGGTGAGCCAACAACTTCATGTTGAGTGACAAGGTTTGATCAGCTCTCGATGCCGATTGAGGTGCGTTAAGCATGGGTAAATACTCATCAAAAATTTTGTTGAATCTGTAATATAGCGGAAAGGAATTCAAGATCAGTCAAGACATTCCCTAACCATAAACAGGAGACACATCATGAATTTTGCATTGACCCCGAGTTGGAAGAATTTCTTCCAATTTTCCCTTGTTGTGCTAAGTGCTTGTGGCTTGTTTCAAGCTCAGGCTCAAGCCCAAGCCTTTCCCACCAAACCCGTCAAACTGGTTGTCACTTATCCGCCAGGCGGCAGCTCAGACCTCATGGCGCGCATCATGGGCCAGAAGCTCACCGAAGTTTGGGGTCAGCCTGTCATCATAGAAAGCAAGCCCGGTGCGGCCGGCTCTATTGGCATGGAGTTCACAGCCCGCCAGCCTGCCGATGGCTACACCTTTGTGGTGGGCAACTTAGGCCCCGCATCGGTCAACCCTCTCATTACCAAAGTACCCTACAACATGGAGAAGGATTTCATTCCTGTTTCCCTCACTGCCACTGGCCCCAACATCTTGGCAGTTCCCGCAGCCTCACCCTTTAAAAACTTAAACGATCTGTTGGTGGCAGCGCGCAACAAACCAGGCTCTTTGAATTTCGGCACCAGCGGCCCTGGCAGCATGGCGCACTTGGGTGGCGAGCTCATCATGCGACAAGCCAATGTCAAAATGGTGGGCGTTCCCTACAAAGGCGGCGGATTGGCTGTGAATGATTTGTTGGCTGGCCAAATTGACATGATGGTCTCCGACGCATTGCCAGTCAGCCAGCACATCAAAACAGGCAGACTGCGTGCGCTGGCCATTACCAGCGGCAAGCGTTCACCTTTGTCACCCGAGATTCCCACCTTTGCAGAAGCTGGCTTGCCAGGTTTGGTGGCCGTCAATTGGTGGGGCGTGTTCTTGCCCGCCGGTACGCCTAAACCTGTTGTAGATGCTTATTACAGTGCGCTGGTCAAAATCATGGCCAACCCCGATTTGAAAGAAAGATTTGCAGGCTTGGGCGTAGAAGCCATGGCTACCACACAAGATGAATTCAAAACATTCTTGGCGGACGAGAAAAGCAAATATGCAAAATTAATTGCCGACAACAACATCAAAGCTGAATAACAGCTTTGAGTCTTTCAATCAGTTGTCCAATTAAACCAGCGCCGCATCCGCATTGATGGCAGAACCAAGCCCCAAAGCTTGGTTCACACGCGGCATCACCTCGTGGGCCATCAATTCCATTGATCGTCTGCCCAGCGCAGGGTCGA
>CAYRTN010000180.1:0-3727 GCA_964427235.1 uncultured Chthoniobacter sp.
CGATATTCACTTTCATCTATGCCAGACGAAAAAAAATCCCGTGGTTGAATGTGGGCGATAGTATTGTCGTATCCACGCCGGTCGGGCTTTTTCTCGGGAGATGCGCCAACTTCATTAACGGCGAACTCTACGGCAGACCAACGACCGTTCCCTGGGCGGTGCAATTTCCAAAAGAACTCTACTACGCTCCACCGGAAACAACTCGGTCGATCATCACGCAAGCCAGCGAGATCAATCCCGACTGGAATACGATTGGCGCCGCACTCGATCACGTGGGCGGTTCGTCGGAATTGCATCGCATTCTGGGTGAAGTCCTGCCGCCGCGTCATCCCTCCCAAATCTATGAAGCCCTTCTCGAAGGCGGATTGCTCTTTGCATTGATGTGGATTCTTCGTACCCGATTCCGGCTACCGAACGGCGTCCTGACAGGCGTGTTTTTTATCACCTACGCTTTGCTTCGCATCGCGGGTGAGATGTTTCGGGAACCCGATGCTCCGCTGACCGCAGGGCTCACAAGGGGACAATTCCTTTCGCTTTTCATGATCGTGATGGGCCTCGGATTTCTTGCGGGCTCAAAGTGGGCTAGAACGTGGCCGCCGAAATTTCGCCAATGAGAAAAAAACGAACTCTCCTCTTTGCCCTCGCATTGCCCCTCGTGATCGGCGCCGTGCTGCTTTTGCGTATCCCGTACTTCCATTCCACACCCCATTCCGCCGAAAGTTTCGAGCAAGCGAAGGCGCTTTTTGAAAATCTTCGTCGCGCGGAATCAACCCTTCCACTCAGTCCAGAAGGGGCTAGTCGGATGTTGGACCATGGTAAAAGAACTCCGCGCGCGTTTGTGCTCTTGCACGGCCTCACCAATTGCCCAGAGCAATTCCTGCCACTCGCCCGCATCCTCCATGCCCAAGGAGCCAATGTCATCATCCCTCGAGCCCGCTATGCGGGATTTGCCGATGTACTCAACTCTGTCCAAGGAAACCAAAGCGGTCAGGATCTCCTCGATCAAGCGGCTGTGGGATTGGACATCGCCGCTGGCCTCGGAGATCGAGTGAGTCTAGTGGGTCTATCCGGCAGCGCGGTTGCCGGTACCTGGATGGCACAGCATCGTGACGGAGTGAGCGAGATGGTGCTCATCGCTCCTTTTTTTAGTTTGGACAGCGTGCCTGCTCCCTTGATCGATGCTGGGGCTGCCGTGCTCTCAGTGATTCCGAATTTTTATCAATGGTGGGACTCCGAAAAAAAAGAAAACCTCGCAGGCCCGAAGTATGCATATCCGAGATTCGGTACCCGGTGCATGGCGAGTACGATCCAGCTTTCTCGAAACGTTCGCGAAAACCTCACCAACCTGCCCCTGCGCGCAGGAAAAATCCACTTCCTCATCACAGCGACGGATGCTGCTGCAAACAACCCACTCACAAAAAAAATCGCAGCAACTCTAGCCAAGACCAACTCCGTGCCCGTCACGATCGAAGAATTTCCAGCCGAATTGAAAATTCCCCACGACATGGTCGATCCATCCCAACCCAATGCAAACACCGAGATTGCCTACAAAAAAATTCTCGAACTCCTCGAGATGAAGGGCTCCGCAAAGGCCGAATAATGGATTTTTGCTGGAAAGAAGCCGCTTGCGGGCTCATTGTATAGACATGCAGATACACATCACACCGCGTAACCTAACCCTCACTGGTGCCATCTATGAATTTGTGGCCGAAAAAGTCAGCCACCTTGAAGGTCATGGCGAACAACTCATCGCCGCGCACATTGTTTTGCTCCACAATCACGACAGGAAAAAGCCCTACTGCGTAAAAGTCCACCTAGCCCTCGCTGGACCGGATATCCATGCGGAAGATGCCGAGGCCGATCTCTATGTGGCCATCGACAAAGTGGTCGACAAACTTTCCCGTCAAATCAGCAAGCTCAAAACCCGCAAAAAGGATCACGACAAACATCGCACGCAGCAGAAGCGCGAAGCGGTCAAGCGCGGATTCGCGCGCCCCTAATGCCCAGTGGAAGACTACAAGGTCAAGCTTGAGGTTTTTGAAGGTCCGCTCGACTTGCTGCTCTACCTCATCAAACGCGATGAGGTGGATATCTACGATATTTCGATCGAGCGGATCACCAAACAATACCTCAGCTACCTTGATGCCTTTCAGGTTTTAAATATCGATCTCGCTGGGGAGTTTATCGTCATGGCGGCGAATCTCCTCTACATCAAAAGTCGCACCCTGCTGCCCGTAGAGCAGCAGATGGCCGAAGAGGACGCGGAAGAGGATGATCCCCGCTGGGAACTCATCCGCCAACTGATCGAGTACAAAAAATTCAAAGAAGCCGCATCGCTAATGAGGGATCAGGAAGCGATGCAGGAAAACCTCTTCGCCCGCGTGCCTGTGACGCCAGATCTGGCGCCATCTGAGAACCTCCTTGTCGATGAAGTTGGGATTTTTGACCTCATCCACGCTTTTCAAAAAATCCTCAAACGGTTGGAAAAAAAGCCGGAAGACCTCCGAGAGATTTTCGCAGAAAATTTCACCGTTTCCGACAAGATCGACCACGTCTTGCGTCTCACATCGAGCGGAGTTCCTATCCGCTTCGAGGAGCTTTTTGCCGATGCCGCCGGACGCACTGAAATCGTGGTCACCTTCCTCGCCATGCTGGAATTAATCCGCCTCAAGCAACTGCGAGTCCGCCAAGAATCGATGTGCGCAGAGATCTGGATCGACCGCATCGGCATCGTAGAACCCACTTTACTATGAGCGACGAACCCGCATTCCCACTGCACCGCATCGTTGAGTCCATTCTTTTTGCTTCGCAAAAACCCATTTCAGCTAAGGAACTGGCCTCCATTTTCAAAGGCGCGGCCGAGGCAGCGAAAGACAACCCATCCATCGCCTGCTATACCAAGGTCAAGCGAGAGCAACTGGAGGAGGCTATCCAAGAACTGGAGAAAGAATATGCCGAGACCGGACGCTCGTTTGAAGTCCGTGAAAGCGCGGCCGGATGGCAACTCGTCACGAAGGCCGACTTCTCGCCTTGGTTACGCCAACTCTTTCCCGAAAATCGCCAAGCCCGCCTCAGTGCTCCGGCGATGGAAACTCTCGCCATCATCGCGTATCGCCAACCCATCACCCGCGCCGATCTGGAAGCTGTTCGTGGCGTGGCCGTGGATGGAGTGATGCAGACGATTCTGGATCGCGGACTCATCCGCATCGCCGGTCGCTCCGACATCCCCGGTCGCCCTCTTCTTTACGAAACGACCCAGCATTTCATGGAGCACTTCGGGCTCAAAACGCTCGATGATCTTCCGAACGCCGCCGAACTGCGCAAAATCCCTTTGCCAAAAGCGGAAGTTCCAGAGCCTGCAAAAGCGACTCCGATGGACGCCACCTCCGCTGAAGCGTTACCCACGGACGATGCCGTTTCCGAGCCTGCTTTTTCAGAAACAGCAGCGATCGAAACGGAAGAGGCAACTGAGTTGGAATCGCCCGAATTCGAATCACCCGCCTATCCTGCTGAGAACTCGGAGCCCAACCCCCAATCATGAACGACCTTGCCGGACTTCGAAACAAGATCGATGCAATAGACACGGAATTGATTCGTCTGCTGAACCAGCGCGCTTTGCTCGCGAAGGAAATCGGAGCCATTAAAAACCTCCACTCCCTCCCGATCTACTCCCCCGTGAGGGAAATGAAGCTCCTTCGCAGTCTCGTCGAAAGAAGCGAGGGACCTC
>CAYRTN010000181.1:124-3677 GCA_964427235.1 uncultured Chthoniobacter sp.
CGGGCTTGGCTTTGGCAACGGGCTTGGCTTTGGCAACGGGCTTGGCTTTGGCAACGGGCTTGGCTTTGGCAACAGGCTTGGCTGCCTTAGCGGCGGGCTTTTTTGCAGCGGCTTTCGCCTTAGCAGGTGGTTTAGATTTTTTAGCCATGAGCTTGTTGGTTTTTAAGATAAGGGGCGAGATAAGTAGCCAAGCCGCACGGAAAGCGCAAGGGTAATCTTTAATAAAAAATCACCACGAACGCGGTTGAGTCCGTGCGGGCTGGTTGGTGGATAGAAAAGCGGGGGTCTTTCACGCATGGTGAGTTGTCCGGTGGTAAGAGATTCGATCATGGAAAGTTATTTTCCAACAAGGATGGCGATGGACCATTCGCGCGCCGAATAGCTCTTCTGGTTTGTGAGTTGTTCCTCTTTGCCGATTTGGCAAATGTCCTTCGGTTCGGGAAGTCCGGTATCGGCAAAGCGGTGCCACTGCATGGTCTTCGGTAATACTGGAAGGCCGAAAGTCAGGGGCTGGTAATACATATTGCAAACGACGTAGATGAATTGGTGGTTCCCTCCGATCGCTTGGCTGTGGCGGCCGCAAAGCATGAACGCCATCGAGCGGCTTCCGGGAGTCCAATCAGGATGCCAAGGGAGTACGCCATGCCAACTGATGTCGGGATACCCGCTGCCGACTTGGTCGCGTTCGCTGAGGAACTCGGACTGGCGCAATACCGCGTTATCCTTGCGGAAGGCGATCATGGCTTTGGTGAAGCGCAGGAGTTTTTTGCCATCAGCATCCGGTTCCCAGTTCATCCAGTTCCAGTCCGCATCGTGACAATACGCGTTGTTGTTGCCGCGCTGGGTGCGTCCGCACTCGTCGCCCATCGATAGCATTGGCACACCTTGGCTGACCATCAGAAGTGCCATGGCATTTTTACTGTGCCGGAGGCGGAGTTCGAGAATGGCGGGATCGGTGGTCGTTCCTTCCGTGCCGCAATTCCAACTCAAGTTGTCGTTTGAACCGTCGTTGTTGGTTTCCCCGTTTTCGAGGTTGTGCTTGCCGTTGTAGGAAAATAAATCCCGCAGTGTGAAGCCGTCGTGACAGGTGATGAAGTTCACACTGGCCGTTGGTTTGCGTCCGGCTGCGGCGTAGAGATCGGGGGAGCCCATGATGCGTTGCACCATTTCACCGACCATGCCCGGATCGCCTTTGAGGAAGCGACGCGCGCAGTCGCGGTATTTTCCGTTCCATTCCATCCAACGTCCGTAGGAGGGGAAATTCCCCACTTGATAGAGTCCACCCGCATCCCAAGCCTCGGCGACGAGCTTGCAATCAGCCAGTACGGGATCGTGAGCGAGAAATTCTAGGAGCGGAGGATTTGCTAGCGGGGTCCCTTTTGTGTCGCGGCCGAGGATCGAGGCGAGATCGAAGCGGAAGCCGTCGATGTGGTATTCCGCGGCCCAGTAGCGAAGACAGTTGATGACAAATTCGCGAACGGCGGGGTAGTTGCAGTTCACCGTGTTTCCGCAGCCTGAGTAATTCGCGAAGGCGCCCTTCTCATCTAGGATGTACCAGGTTTTGTTATCGATGCCGCGGAAGGAAAAGACGGGGCCGTCCGCGCCGCCCTCGGCCGTGTGGTTGAAAACAACGTCGAGCATGACCTCGATGCCCGACTTGTGAAGGGCCGAGACCATCTCCTTCATTTCCCGCACAGGGAGGCCTTCGCGGGCGCCGGCGGCGTAGCTCGTTTTTGGCGCAAAAAATCCGACGGTGCTGTAGCCCCAGTAGTTACAAAGTTGGTCGCCTGTGATCGGATTCGTGCGCTGATTTTCCGCTTCATCGAATTCAAAAACCGGCATGAGTTCGACGCAATTTACCCCGAGATCTTTTAGGTAGGCTGCCTTTTCAGCGAGGCCGGCATAGGTTCCGGGGTTTTTGACACCAGAGCTTTCGTGGCGGGTGAAGCCACGGAGATGCATTTCGTAAATGATCAGGTCGTTGTTCTTGACTCGCTGGATGCGGCAGGGCTCCAGCACCTCTATCGTGCCGGGCACGCGTGAGCGGAAAATGGGTTTGTGGGAGTTCGACGGCTTGCCCATCCACTCTTCGCGGCCGACAATCTCGCGGGCATAAGGATCCAGTAGGATTTTGGAATCGTCAAAAAAATGGCCATCTCTCGGGCTCATCGGTCCGTCGAGGCGGAATCCGTATTCCAGACCTTCAAGCGAAAGATCGTGAACGACCATTGCCCAAACGTGCCCGAGGCGGTATTCCGGCGGGAAGGGGATTTCGGCTACAGGCGCATCCACGCTGGACTTGAAAAGCACAAGCGTACATGCGGTGGCATGCGCGCTGAAGATCGAGAAATTCACGCCGGTCGGGACATGGCTGACGCCGAAGGGCAGAAGGTGCCCGCAGCTTAACTTGTAGTCTCCCGCTTTCGGAGCCTTGACCAGAGATGCTTTCATAAAGGCGCGGATACTAATTTGAGCGGAGCAAACCGCAAGCCGTCCTTTGATGGGATATGTAGATTCATTACAGTCTGGCCCGCGCATCGGCTCCAAGCCATTTCCAAAGCGATTCCAGCGAGGCGGTGACGGCTTTTTTGGCTTCATCCACCTCGGCGGGGCTAGAGGGCGAGGCTTGAGCGGGGCGCTGCACTCCAAACATATAGTATTTGATTTTCGGCTCTGTTCCCGATGGGCGGATCGCCACGCGGCGGCCGTCCGCGAGGGATACCATGATCATGGCCTCGCTCGGGATGAGGTCGCCTTCGACATCGTGAATCGTATCGGTTGCGAAATTTCGAATCGAGGCGACCGAGGATCCGTCCATTTCTTTTGGTGGGTTCGAGGCATAGGAGGCCACCAGCTTATTGATTTGGGCGGCTCCTTCGGCTCCATCCATCGTGAGAGACTCTCCTCGCTCCAGATAAACTCCAAATTCCGCGAAGATCTCATCCAGTAATCCCGCAAGCGTCGTGCCGCGTGATTTGGCATAGGCGGCGGACTCAGCGATGAGCACGGCGGCGGAGTTGCCATCCTTATCGCGGACGAAATCCGATGCGCTGTAGCCGTAGCTTTCCTCTCCACCGAAGACGTAAAAGGAAGAATGCTCGAGCCGAAGTCGGCGGGTCTCCTCCTCTGGGAGGTCGATGTAGCCCTGACGAAGTTGATCGGGGATCGCGGCCTCGTAGTTGCCCAGTTTTTGGCCGATGTATTTGAAGCCCGTGAGAGTTTCTACACAACGGAGGCCAAATTTTTCTGCGATCGCTTTCTGCAGATCCGTCGTGACGAATGTCTTGATAATCACTCCGCGCGAATGATTGCCGGCATTGAGGATGCCCTTTTCAAAAAACTTCATCGAGCGATACCAAGCCAAGATCGAGCCGATCTGGTTGCCTGTGATGAGCTGCATGTGGCCTTCGGCGTTGCGGGCAGCGATGCCCATGCGGTCATCATCCGGGTCGGTCGCAATCACGAGGTCCGCACCAGTTCTGTCAGCTTGCGCGATCGCCATGCTGAGAGCCTCGGCGTTTTCGGGGTTGGGAGACTTGACGGTGGGGAAGCG
>CAYRTN010000182.1:0-3633 GCA_964427235.1 uncultured Chthoniobacter sp.
GTCTCGGCGAGATTGCGAAAGGGAATCATGGTTGCGTCCTAAACTAGGGCTTCAGTGGGTTCAGCGCAAGCGAGCCACTCGGCATTCGCTTTTTCGAGAGCATCAGCCACCCCGGCGAGCTTACGGTTGATTTCCATCGCGAGCGATGGGTTTTCATAAGTAGCAGGATCCTCGAGCTGGTTACTTAATTCGCGCTGAGAGGCCTCCAATTTATGGATTTCATCTTCCAACGCAAAAACGCGCTGTTCTCGGGCACGGCGTTCACTGGCTGCGGCTTTGCGAGCATCCGCCTCAGCGCGGCGCTGAGCCCGCATTTCCTTGAGACCGAGTTTCGGAGCTTCTTCAGCAGCGACCGACGGAGCGGAAGGCTGGAAGTTTCCTAGCGAGGCGACAGTGCCCGCACGGGCTCCCCCACCCACTTGGGATTTCTCTCGATAATACTCGTAATCCCCCGCGTAACGGGTGATGCGACCGGCCTGCACATGAATGACCGATGTGGCCATCGCGCGAATAAAATGCACGTCGTGGCTGACAAAGTAAACCGTCCCGTCGTAGGGCTGAAGCGCCCGGATGAGCGCATCGATACTCGGCATGTCAAGGTGGGTCGTCGGCTCGTCCAACAACAGAAAATTGGGCGGATCGAGAAGCAACTTCACCAGCGCGAGGCGACTTTTTTCTCCACCGCTAAGCACGCTCACGCGTTTAAAAACATCGTCCCCACGGAAAAGAAACGCACCAAGCACGGTGCGGGCCGCCTGCTCTGGCACTGGGCGGGAGATCGATTGCACTTCTTCGAGAACCGTCCGTTTGACATCAAGAGCCTCTGTGCGATGCTGTGCAAAATAGCCAATACTGCAGTTGTGCCCAGGCGTGCGCGTACCCGCTTGGAGCTCTAATTGTCCTGCAAGGATCTTCAGAAGAGTGGACTTACCGGCCCCATTGGGTCCCACCAACACAGTGCGCTGGCCCTTTTCGATCTCAAGGTTGAGATCATCGTAGATGACATTATTACCATACGCTTGGCGCACCCCTTCGAGTGCGATGACCTTTTGTCCTCCGCGTGGGGGTTGCGGGAAGCGAAAGCTCACTGTGGGCTCGTCGGATTCCGGAGCTTCGATGCGGACCATGCGACCGAGTTGCTTGATGCGATCCTGTGCCTGTGCGGCTTTGCTGGCTTTTGCTCGGAATCGATTAATGAAATCTTCAAGATGAGCGATCTCTTTTTGTTGGTTACGATAGGCGGCGAGTTGCTGTTCCTCACGTGCCTTTTTTTGTTCCAAACAGGCATCGAAATTTCCCGTATAGCGAATGAGTTTACGGTGACGAATCTCAACAATGCCACGGCAGATGAGATTCAGAAATTCCCGATCGTGAGAAATCGTCAAAATCGCTCCAGGATATCCCACCAAGTGGTTTTGAAACCACCCCAACGTTTCAAGATCGAGATGGTTGGTGGGCTCATCCAGCAAGAGAAGATCAGGCTCCTCCACAAGCAATCGGGCTAGATGCGCTCTCATGATCCATCCGCCGCTCAATTCGCCTACTGGACGATGAAAATCCGTCTCACGAAAGGCCAACCCAGCGAGGATGCGCTTCGCCATGGCTTCTGCACGGCCATCAGCCTCTGCGCCAGCCGCGAGTTCCATGACGGTTTCATCCGTGACAGCGGCGGTCTCCTGAGGAAGAAAACCCACGCGCACCCCGCGTTGCATCGTCACAAGACCCTCATCCGGTTCGTCATTCCGAAGCAAAAGAGAAAAAAGCGTCGATTTTCCCGCCCCATTGGGTCCGATAAGTCCGATGCGGTCTCCCGTGTTGACCTGCAGCGCGGCTTCCTCAAAGAGGATCCTCCCGCCAAATGATTTTGTGACCTGTGAAAGCGTAAGCATATGAAAATTAAAGGGCACGAAACGTGTCCGAGAGAACGCCGAACGTCCACACGTTTTTTCAAAAACCGTGTTTGAGATCCATCTAAACCGACTGCTCCATCGACTGCATCTGGAGTTTGGAAAGGCGATGGATGAGCCAAGCTGCAATATCGAAGTCGTCCACCATCGAGGACATATCGAGTGTTCCCGACGGAGAAAAAGCCCCGCAATTCCCGAGAAAGTTCCGCCTCATTTCTCTAACGGCAGGATCCTTTTGTTTGCTGGACTCAAAAAAGACGCGGATTTTTTCCACGTCCATCGTCGAAGTGGCTTCCGCGCCAAGGGCGATATTTTGCGTCACCCATGCAATGAGTCCCGAGGCACATCTTTCCGCCCCGGATGGGAGGGCCGCGCAAGAAACAGCCAATCCCCCAACGGCCTCACCAATGTGGCGTATCGTATGCAACCAGGCTCGGTAACGTTGGAGTCGGAGCGACTGGTCAGTCGTCAGTGGATTTTCGACGGCGAGCCGAACGCAAAAACTTTCAATGGCGCCCCCCAGTGTGACAAAGGCCGGGGCCGCACCTTCGTCATGCCCTCCATCCATCGTGGCCCGCGCGGGACTCACACTAGCAAAAAGGCGGCCGAGTTCTTTGGGGATCAAGTCCAGCGCCGTCTCTGGATCCGCCAGCGCTTGATTGGTGAGGTATTTCGGGCACTCCGGCTTATCTTCGGGATCGCTCGGCCAAAACTTTTTTAATACAGAGTCACAGAGCGGCAAAAAGGGAGTGAGGACTAGGGCTGGAATGAAATTGGACAGTAAGAACACCATCGCAAGTTGAATGGGCGCTCCCCCGTCCATCTTATCGGCCAGTGCTCCCATAAGTGGAATCCCTGCCTTTTCTGCAAACAAAAGCCCCATCATCAGAGCTCCGCCAAAGACACAAAACAAATCCTCCATACGAACGATACGAATCGAGGAACCCCGGAGACCCGATGCCAAAAACGCTCGCAGAAGAATAGCGCCCAGGTTTGTCCCATAAATCAGTGGCATAGCCTCAGCGACTCCCAACGCGCCACTTTGAGCCAAGGTGATGACCACCATCGCCGCCCCCGTATTGGATTGAAGAAGTGCCGAAGCCGCAAACCCGATCGCAAAAGCCAGCAACGGCGACCCCAAAGCCATCTCTAAGATTTCATGAAACCATAAAGCATCCTTCAGCGGAGCTAATCCCGAGCCGATTTGCTCAAGCCCGAATAAAATGATCCCGACTCCGAGAAAAGCTCCCGCATAGGTATTCCAAGGTTTCGTTCGCACCGCCCCCATCAGGATGCCGGCCCCACCGACGAGGTAGGCGACTATGGGCGAAATATTCACTGCCGCGAGGAAGGCGAAGGCCGTGAGTCCAACATTGCACCACACCAACACCAAACGGGCTGCCGCGGATTGAATGATTCCGCTGCCCAGCATACTCACCAAAATAAAGGTCACCGCAGTCGCGCTCTGCATAAGCGCACCCGCGAACAAGCCGCAGAGCGCCGCCAACCATGGAGAATCCGTCAAGCCCCGCACTAAATTGCGAAAACTCCCTCCACTGAGCGCGCGCATGTTTTGACCTGTGAGCTGAAGCCCCAGAAAAAATAGACCAAGGCCGAGAATCATGCCATTGAGCGAACTCATCTGATGCCACTATGGGTACGACTCCGGACTCCATGCAAGTCGCCAAATATAAGAACAAAACCTAAGCCTGTTCTGGCTTGATCG
>CAYRTN010000183.1:0-3628 GCA_964427235.1 uncultured Chthoniobacter sp.
CGCAGACATATCTGCCCGGGAGACCTGCAGAGCGAAGAACGCTGAGCATGATGTGGGCGAAGTCCTGGCAGACGCCTTCTCGTTTTTTCCAAATGCTTGCCAGAGGTGTGGAGTTCTGGGTTACACCGGATTTGTAGGTAAAATGCTCGTTCACCGCTTCGTTCAATGTCTGCAAGGCTTCGTAGATCGGGACGGAGCTTTTAAAAAACTTCTTTGCCCAAGATGCCGCAGGTCCGCCTGTCGGCACCGCATTCGTCGGTTGCAAGTAGTCAAAAATATCCGTCATCGAAGAACCCAAGATCTGCCTTGCCTCAGCCACATTGAGATGCAAGGCCTCTAAGTCGAAATTTCGAGGCTTTGTGCGCACTGTCATGCGGTTCGTCACCATGAGTCGCTCGTGGCGGAGCGTCATGGAATAAAAAGTAGCCGCATTCCCGAAATAGTCCCTGTACGCGGACATCTTCGCCTCTGGGTGGAAGTCGATACGATGCGATAGAACCTCCTGTTCCTCGCGTACGGGCGGGGTCAGTCGCGCCTCCAGGTAGGCCTCGCTTACTGGCACGCTGTAGCGGTAGTCAGTAGTATGAACGACTTCGAAAAGCATTTCCTAGGCTTCTTTGTAGAAGCAGTTCCCTGTTCCAGTTTGACTGGTGATCCCTTTTGCCATGGGGGGAATTTTTCCGGACAAGAAGCCTGGGTCAAGCGCAATTCCGGATTGTCATTGAAGTCGTTGGATTTTTTCCCTCAGGGATTCGCCTGCCCTCTCGATCTCACTGAGCAGTTGGGTAGCTGAGATCGAGTCGCATCCGAATGACTCCGATGTTGTGCGTTCCATGCGGTCGTTGGTAGCGACGGTGACTTGAAAGTCTGTGCCATACTTGGCTGCTAGGCGCTCAATGATCGCATCCGCCGTCTGTCCCTCGCGGGAGTAAAAAACAGCGATGCCGTGTGGCGATCCTTCACTGGAGGCCTTGGGGCCCTTGCCATCAAAAACGACGGCGACAGTCCAATCTGTGGCGTCTTGAAGACCCGTGAGAAGGCGAATGAGCCCATCCCGTGCATTGGCCGTATTGTGTCTGTGCTGATTCGCTAGATCCGGCCACGCAAAAATCATGCTGTGCCCATCCACGATGAGGATCTTTTGTTTCATTGAACCCGATCGGATTTTACTTCGAATCAGGGAGAATTTGTCCGCTGAGGCGTTGGATGCCTTCCTTTGCAAGCTGGCTTGCGGGGTATTTTTTTCGGGCTTTCAGATACCAAGCCAGAGAGGATCCGGGTTGGCCTTTTTTCTCTAAATCACCGGCTTGGTTGAGGGATTGCACAAAGTCCGATGCTTGGGTGGTGAGGTCCGCCCGGAGTTGGTTGAGCTCAGAATCATCTGGAAATTCCTTTTGTGCAACTTGCACACTCTCCCAAGCACCAGCGGGATCGCCTCGTTGCGAGATTTCTCGGGCCTTGATGATGGCGCCTTCGACCGTTGCCATTTGCTGAAGGACATCAGTGAGTTCCTTTTGTTTTTCCGGATATAGCGCAGAGGCGGCAATGAATCGCATCTTATCGTTGTAAATCTGGCGGTAGTTTTTCTGGCTTTTGAGGCGGTCAAAATCATTCATGGCCTGTTGCTGGATGTCCGTTTGATTGGAGATAGTGGTTCCCACCTCTGCGAGCGAGGGATTTCTGGGCCAGATTTGGGCGGCCTCACGCAGCTCTTTTTCCATCGCAGATTTGTCACCGGATATCGCTGCAGTGCGAGCTTTGGCGAGGTGCATGCTACTGATGCTTTTGGCGGTTTCGATTTTGGCGAGGGGTTTGCTTGGGTCGAAATCCTTCGCGAGACCTTCGATTTCATGTACCAATTTCTCGGCGCGTGTGAGGTCATTGACTTCAAGTGCGGCGAGAAGTTCATTGCTTTTCTGGGTGTAATCCAATGCCCTCCGTTTATCCTCCCGAGAAAGAAGGCGAACGCTGGGCATAAATTCCCCTAATGCGAAGGTTTCTTGCAAACGCTCCGTGGCGCTTTGTAATTCGCCTTGTTCCAGCAGGAATTTGTAGGCCTCTACACCTTCATTCACATCGCGAATCGCTTCATTTGCGAGTGCGTCTATCTGGCTCAGCGAGCTAATGAGTTTGCTCAAGCTCTGAGCGGCGGAAGCGGCTCCGCCCGCCAGGCTCTCAATGCCGAGATTCTCTAATCCCATCTTCATGCCTTTTGCCGAAAAAGAGTTGCCTGTTCGTTGGGGAGCATTCCCGTTGTAAACATTGACATTCGTGCCATTTTCTCCTGCGCTAGCTCCGCCGCCGGCATTATTTTCCATCACCCCCTCAGAAGCGGATACTTGGGGATTAAATTCGGCGCTGAATTTGGCCTGTCCCGCATCTTTGTTTGTGGGGAGGGAGTTGACCATCTTTTTGTATAGGTCGATCGAGTTGTCGCCGTCCGAGTAAATAGCTCTGTAAAATCGGTTGGCGATAATCACATGCTCAAATCGGCGAGTAGCAAGGAACTGCATCATGAGAGCTTGAAAGTGCCCTTTGGTGCTCATTTCCGTGAGACCTATCCGTATTTTGTTATTTTCAATTGTCTGACCGACTTCGGACAATTTCCGTTTTGCGGATGCCATCCGTGCATCTCGCTCGATCCTCTGATTTTCTTTTTGAACATCGGAATCTTTCTGGCTGGTGAGGGCGGCGGAGGAGTTTTTAGCCGCCATCTGACTGTTCCATTCAGCAGTGGAGCGCTCCTTTTCAAGGAGGACATTTTCGCGTTTGAGCTTTTCGATAGTGGCTACGCTGGTATTTGACGCGTAGATGGCATCTGAGAGTGTGCGGCAGAGATTGGCATCTTCTTTGTACTCAGAAGCCTTTTTAAGAAGCGCAAATGCGGCATCTTGGTTTTGTTTCGTAGCCTTACCCGGAGAAATGAGGTCGAGTATTCGGTCAATGGTTTGCCGGTAGGTACGATCGGACTCGGAAGTGGCTGCTGACGTATTGAGAAATTTTTCAAACCTAGCCCGGAAAATGCGATTGTTATTTATGTTCCAGAGCTTGCCATCGTAGCTCATGACTTCGCTGCCGGGATCGAAGGCGGGAACGTCGCGGCCAATGAATCCCTCGTTCGCCTGGGGTGGTCTGGCTCCCCCAGTGGCCGCTTTGGAGTCACCCGCGCCCGGAGGCACGCCTTGTGAAAAAGCGGTTAAGCAACCCAAGATAGAGGTCGCCGTGAAAAAAATAAAAAATTTCATGATTTGCTGACCTTTTTGGTGCGGAGGATGCCCTTCTCATCAACTTCGACGACAAAAATGAGTTTTTGTTCCTTCTGGATATTCATCGAGCTGAACTCGGGGGTCACCAGAAGGGGGAGTTGCTCGTCATCAACATTGATCGCGATGAGTCTTCCGGAATCCGGCGACCAAGCGAGAGACTCCGCCACGGTGCCCTTCAGCTTGTAAGTATTTCCGCGCAGACTGTTGGAGTTTTCGAGATACGATGAGGCATCCAGTAGAGGGATGGTCCGGTATGGGTCGGTCTCCTGGGAATTGAAAAACCGAGAACCAATAAAAGCCACTACGGCAACGCCTATGAGCGCGAGCAGCCATGTCGGCCGAGGGGAGGATTTCTTTTTGCG
>CAYRTN010000184.1:0-1320 GCA_964427235.1 uncultured Chthoniobacter sp.
CGATGCCATTGGCATTGAAAGGTTGGCGGGTTTTTTGGAGGACCTCGGCGATTTTGGCAGGGGCGATCCCGTAGCCGATGCGAAGGTTGGCCAAGCCCTGGATTTTTGAAAAGGTGCGCATCACGACGACGTTTCGGCCTTCGCGTACATAGCGGAGAACATCCGGAGCGTGGTCGAGAAATTCAAAGTAGGCTTCGTCGAAGATCACCAATACGTGATCGGGGACACGTTCCATGAAGCGGTCGATGGCTTCTTGTGTGACCATCGTTCCTGTCGGGTTGTTCGGGTTCGCAATAAAAAGCTGCCGAGTCTTCGGAGTGATCGCCGCTAGCATGGCGTCGAGGTCGTGGGTGTAACCGGGATCAGGAACCTCAACGGTCGTGGCGCCGAAAAGTTGCGCCATGAGGGAGTAAACGGCGAAGGCATGTTTTGCGGTGATCACCTCGTCGCTGGGTTTAAGAAATGCATGGCCGATAAATTCGATGATCTCGTTGGAGCCATTACCGAGGATGACATTCTCGCGTTTCACGCCGAGTTTTTCCGCGATCGCATTCCGGAGGGCCCAAGCGCCACCATCAGGATAAAAATGCGAACGGTGCAGCATTTGTGTCATTGCTTCCAGTGCAGCGGGGGAGGGGCCGAGAGGGTTTTCATTCGAGGCGAGTTTGATAATCGCCGAAGGTTCTAAACCCATTTCGCGGGCGAGTTCTTCGACCGGTTTTCCAGGTTCGTAGGCCGTGAGATTAAGGATGTGCTGATGAGCGGTGTTCCACATGAGATATATATAAAATGGGTTCGTGTTTTTCGTTCCGTGACGGATCGAGTGATCTGCTGAACTAACCTAGACTTATCCTTGGTGAAATCGCAATGCGAGGGTTTGAGAGGCCCTCAGATTGATCAGTCAGCGGAGGCATTAATTAAATCCGGGCGACGTTGACGCGTCGTCGCTAGCGCTGTTTCCTTCCGCCATTCCGCAATCGCTTTGTGGTTTCCCGAGAGCAGGACGTCGGGGACCTTCCATCCTTTGTATTCCGACGGACGCGTGTAGTGGGGGTGATCCAAAATCCCCTCGGCGAACGAATCCTGCTCGGCGGATTGATCGTCCCCCAAGACGCCTGGAATGAGGCGGACGACGGCATCCGTGATCACCAAGGCGGGGAGCACGCCGCTCGTTAAAACGTAGTCACCGATGGAAATCTCATCGTCTATCAGATGGTCGGCAACCCTTTGGTCGATGCCTTCGTAGTGTCCGCAAAGAAATATGAGGTCGGGCTCGTGAGCGAGTTCCCGCGCAATTTGATCAGAAAAACGTCGCCCCTG
>CAYRTN010000184.1:1420-3574 GCA_964427235.1 uncultured Chthoniobacter sp.
TCGGGGAAGATTGTTAGGATTTGAATTTTCACAGGCCTTCAGGAAGATTGCCTTTTAGAGCGTCCATGAAAACGCTTTAATTTGCCAAGTGCCCAAGCCCAAATCCAGTCCGTCGCGACGCAAGTCCAAGCCTGCCGCCCAGCCTAGGTCGCGGTTCCGTCACAGGCTTCTTGTTTCTCTCATTAAGATCGGCGCAGTGACTACCTTCATCTGGTCCCTCATCGGTGCGGGTTACTATGCTTGGGCGACGCACTTTGATCTGAAAACCATCCACGAGATGAACGAACGCTCGGTCATTTTCGACCATGAGGGCAAATATTACTCCCGCCTCGCTGGAGAGAATCGTGAAGTGGTCCCCTTTGACAAGGTCTCCAACTATTTTATCAACGCCTTAATCAGTCGCGAGGATACGCGTTTTTACCAGCATCATGGAGTCGATCCGATCGGTGTCGCGCGCGCGATTTTTCGCAATCTTTTCATGGGAGGTTTTCGCGAGGGAGCCAGCACGATCACCCAGCAACTGGCTCGCAATAGCTTCCCGCTCGGAGGCAAAAATCTCCACCGCAAACTCATTGAAGCTGCCTTGGCTTTCCGTATTGAGACTGAGTTGAGTAAGGAGGAGATTTTGGAAGGTTACGTGAACCGGATTTATTTTGGTTCGGGAACCTACGGAATTGAGGCTGCCAGTCAGACGTATTTCGGTAAGCCCGCATCGAAGTTGAATCTGCAGGAGTCCGCGGCACTGGCTGGGCTCATTCGGAGTCCGAACCGCTTCTCACCGTTGAACAATCCGGAGGGATGTATTCGCGAGCGCAACACCGTTCTCGGTCGAATGCTGTATCTGGGTCTCATCACGAACTTGGAATATGAAGATGCCATAGCCAGTCCGCTTGTGGCTATGCCAACAACCAAGACCTCGCCGGAACAGAATTGGGCGATGGATGCGATTCTTCGGGAGCTTGATCTCGTTCTCGAGTCGGGGCAGATGGGTGGTGGGGGATTGAAGATTTATACGACGATTGATGGGCCGTTGCAGTCTGCAGCCGAGAAGGCCTTGCAGACTCGCCTTCT
Organism: uncultured Chthoniobacter sp.; assembly: GCA_964427235.1. Lineage (GTDB taxonomy): Bacteria > Verrucomicrobiota > Verrucomicrobiia > Chthoniobacterales > Terrimicrobiaceae > UBA967. The sequence continues at coordinate 2,492 of CAYRTN010000184.1, forward strand.
CCAAGTCGAAGCGCAGCCGGGATACCCGCACAAACCCATGTCGGCATTCAACGATGCCATTCTTGATCGCGAAAAATCCGCCCCCTATTTGCAATCCGCCGCCATCGCTTTGGATAATAAAACAGGCGGCATACGAGCCATTGTGGGCGGGCGTGACTACGATAAAAGCAAGTTCCACCGCGCCATTTATGGGAAGCGCCAAGCTGGATCCGTTGTGAAGCCGTTCGTATATGCCTGCGCTTTTGAAGCCGGAATGTCACCTGACGAGCCTATCTCGGACGATCGTATCCAAGCGGGCGATATTCCTCAGAAGTATGGCGCCTACGATCCCTCGAATTCCGACAACGCCTATCGTGGTATCCAGCCTGCCGGGGAGGGATTGATTGATTCTCGTAATACCATGAGTGTCCGTGTGGGTATGCGTGCTGGGCTTGACCGAGTCGCTGATAAGGTCGCGCTGGCTGGTCTTGCGGAAAAACCACCTCGTTTCCCTTCAATTTGTTTGGGCACATTTGAAACCAGCCTGAAAGATCTCACAGCGGCCTACACCGCTTTCGCGACTGGAGGAGTGAAGCTTCAGCCGTATTTGATCGACCGAGTCATCGATGACTCTGGAGCCGTACTATACAAGTCCACCAGAGGTCGCCTTCCGATCTTACAGCCTTCTGCGGCACAGGCTACGGCGGCCCTTTTAGAGAAAGTCGTCGAGCGTGGTACCGCTTCTCATGCCAGTGAATACGGGCTCACTGGCTATGGAGCTGGAAAAACCGGTACAACAAATAACTTTCTCGACGCTTGGTTCGTGGGTTTTGACTCGCATCTCACCTGTGGGGTTTGGGTGGGTTTTGACAAACCTCGCCCGATACGGCCAGGTGGCTACGGAGGCGCTCTAGCACTGCCTATCTGGGTCGACATCATCGAGGCAGCGAAGCGTTCGAACTGATCGTTCAGATTGAAAAAATATCACGTTTTGAAGAAACGAATGCCTTTTCCTGTTGCAAGGGATCGGCAGAGAGTGCAGGGTGATTGGGCTACGGGGCGTAGCTTAGCTTGGTAGAGCGCCTGGTTTGGGACCAGGAGGTC
>CAYRTN010000185.1:0-3567 GCA_964427235.1 uncultured Chthoniobacter sp.
CGTCGCTCTTGCGGACGGCGATGCCGACGTGGGAGGTGTAGGAACTCGAGTCCTTGCAGGTGATGGCGATGATGTCGCCGGTCTGGATGTGGCGCTCCGCCGAGGCGACTCGGGAGCGTGGGATGTGGTAGACAGGGAGAGCGGAGACTTTTTCCTGGATGACGGCCATCCGTGGGAGCAAAGAAGGATTATTGCGGAGGTAGCGGTAGCTTTTCCACGCGGTGGTCATCTCATGGATCTCGCGCGAGAGTGGCTCGCCGCCGAGGGCCTTGGTGGGATTCGTGGAGAGGCCGCGCGCTTGGTTGTCCGCAAAAACCTCCTCCAGAAAATGCATGCGGGAGAGGAAACTTCCGTCGCAGCGGCCGTGGCGGTAGCGCTCCATTTCGACGAGCGCGAGCAGGTCGGCTGGACGATAATCGCTATCCTTCACACGAAGCATGCGGGCGAAGGCCAGAGAGACTTCATAGAAGGTCCAGCAATCGAGGCCTTGGAGGTTCACCGAGGGGGACTCAATGTGATCGTGAATCTCCAACGTGTAGTTCACATAGGGCGTTCCGAGAAGGGCTCGACCGACCCGCGCGGTGCGCTCGCCGATGGGAAGCGCGGCCCAATTTTCGCGCGTCGCCTGCTTCACGAGGAGGTCAAACTTTTTCTGCCCTTTGAAGACGACACTCATGGGGAGTCGGGGCTGGAACTCGGGAATGGCGTCCGCGGCGGGAAGGTGCACCGTGGCGGCGAACACAGCGAGACAGAGGAAAAAGCGGTTTTTCATGTCAGCAGGTTCGACCGAGTCGGCGAGATGTCAATTTGGAAGATGCCAGAACGCGTGACGATCATGGAAGCGAAGAGGGATTACTCGGGCTTGAGCGAGCCGACCGTTATAAAGCTCACAGTGGCCCCAGAGCATGAGCCATCGATTTGGGTAAAGGGAGTCGCCCGCATGATGATTTGACCTTCTTCAAAGGGGGACACGGACTCGATTTTGGGCACGCCCTCGAGTATCCGCTTTGCGGCCGTCGCCGCCATCACCAGAAGCGGATGGGAGAGATCGGTAATGACGCGCCCGATATCATGCGGCAGAAGATTCGCTTTTTTGGCAGCCGTGGGGGTGAATCGACGGATCTGCAGGCTGGAGTCCAGGAAAATGGTGGCGATATCCGCGCTGGCGACGAAGTTGTCCAAATCCTCCTTGGCCTTGGTCAGCTCCGTGATTTTTCTTTGGCATTCGTTGTTCACGGTTTGGAGTTCCTCATTCACGCTCTCGACCTCCTCATTGATGCTTTGGAGTTCCTCGTTCGAGGCTTGGAGTTCCTCGTTCGAGGTTTGAAGCTCCTCGTTGGAGGCCTCAAGTTCCTCGCTCACCTCTTTAAGCCGGATTTTATTGATGCGGAGTTCCTCTTCCAGATCCGTGATACGCTGGATGCTGTTTTTGAGATCAAAGGTGGTTGTCTCGATCTGGACGCCGTCCTCCTTTTCATCCATGAAGACGAGCAGAAAAGAGTCCTCCTCTTTTCCTAGCCGGAATGAATCCACAAGGATACTCACCGAGCGCAACTCTTCACCTTCGCCAATTTGAATCGGGGAATATTGGATAGGACGCCCGTCATGGAGTGTTTTGGTCAGCGCCGAAGAGAGTGGAACGGCGAGTTTTTTGGAGACGAGATCCAGTAGATTGAGGCTGGATCGGCCTTGGGCGACGGATGTGTATTTTTCCGGGTTTCCAAAACTGTAAAGGACATCGAAATGGGAGTTCAGGACAAAGCAAGAGCGGTTGAGGCGGGATAGAATCCGATTCGTAAAGACCTCGGAAAGACGCTGCGAGGAACGCTCCCCTAAGCTTATTGGATTTTCAATGACCAGATTGGGCGGCGGGTAGTTTGAGGGGGCGTATTGCATGGAATTCGAAAGAAATAGAGGTGATTCCCCTTTTTTGACAAAAATATGCTGTTTGCTATCGATGGGCGTGAAATGGCTTTGCATTTCAGACAGTGTCTCACTGAGACCCAGCATGAGCAGACCGCCTGTTCGAAGTCCAAAATGCAGGATCGTTAGCACCGCTTGCTGGGCCGGAGGCTGGAGATAGATGAGCAGATTGCGGCAACTGAGAATGTCGATGCGGGTGAATGGCGGATCCTTCAGAAGATTGTGCTTCGCAAAGACAATGCGTTCACGGACGTGGCGGACGATCTGATAGTGGTCACCTTGTTTCGTGAAGTATTTCCGCAGCAGGTCGGATGGAACCTCGCTTTCGATCGTGTTGGAATAAATCCCCAGACAAGCAATATCCAGAGCCTTCCGATCCAGATCGGTAGCGAAGATTTTGAAGCCGTGGTCACTCAACCCAGATGTTTGCAACGCCTCCTCGAGGAGGATCGCCAAAGAGTAAACCTCTTCGCCTGTGGCGCAACCCGGCACCCAGCAACGCAGCGGGCGCCCTGCTGCCTCCTGAACGATCTGGGGTAGAACTTCTCTCAACTTGGAGAAGGCATCCTTATCGCGGAAGAAGCTCGTCACGCTGATGAGCATATCCTTCGCGAGGTTCTCACATTCGGCAGGGTTTTTTCGCAAAAAGGCCACGTATTGGCCGAAATTGGCTATTTGGCAAATGCCCATGCGGCGCTCGATGCGGCGGACGACACTGGTTTGCTTGTAAGCCCCGAGATCGAGTCCGGTTTGTCTCTTGAGCAATGTGGTGAGCTTTCGCATCTTCTCTAGCTCGTCTTCGAGTTGATCCTGATGGAACGACGGAGTTTTCTGAAGAAGATGCGAAGCAAAGCCCGCAAGCGACTTGGCGAGATCCTCTGGACGAAGGACAAAATCGGCCGCCCCGCCCAAGATGACACTTTCCGGCATACTAGGAAATTTACAGGATTCTGGAGTCTGGACCATCACGAGACCCGCTTCTTGCTTCACCGCCCGAGCTCCGCGTGCGCCATCACTGCCAGCACCCGAGAGTATGATCGCTACGGCGTTCTCGGCGAACTGCTCAGCCAAAGACTCGAGAAGGGCATCTAACTTCATCGTTGCGACATGCGGGCGGCTTTTGGTGGATTCGACAAGACAGTGCTTCTTCAGCAAGAAGGTGCTGCTGGCAGGGAGGACATAGATGCGCGAAAGCTCAAGTGGCGTGCCGTTTTCCGCGATGCTGACCGGCAAGGAGGTCGCGCGCTGGATGATCTCGGGGAGGTGGCTTTCCTGAGTCTCGGGGTAATGCTCGTAAACGATAAATGTCGCCTCGAGTTTCTCCGGGAGTGACTGGAAAAAGATTTGAAGGGGCTCCAAGCCACCGGCGGAGAATCCGATGACGACAACCATTTTTCTTATTTCGGGAAGATTCGTATCTTGAGGCGCATTGAGGGGATCAGGATTCATTTAGTGAACCATAGCATATCCCGATTTATCGGCCATGCTTTGTCTGGCAACCCATCCTGCAGCATGAGCGATGAGTTCGGAGATCGTCTTGGTCTGGAGCTTTTCCTTGATGCGGGCGCGGTGGGACTCGACAGTCTTTGGGCTCATGTTAAGGGCTTTGGCGATCATCACGGTGGAGACCCCCTCCCCGATGAG
>CAYRTN010000186.1:0-3557 GCA_964427235.1 uncultured Chthoniobacter sp.
TACGGACATATCTTCGGACAAAACGGAATGTGAACGTAAAGATGCCTGACCATCGCCCAACATTATCCACAGAGACTCACAATACCACCTCGATCTGGGGCGTGATTCTTTTGCTTCTCGTCCTTCTTGGCGCTTTTGCCTCGACCGGACGCGCAGAGGAACCAGCCACGATATCTCGCATTTTTTACGCCTCAGACACCAACTCACTCTCAAAAACTCGTCTTGCGAATCCCTCCGTGATCCAACTCATGGTCGACAAAATCGTCTTCGCCTTAACGGGAAAAACCGACAGGGCTGCGGCCTGGGGATCATTGGTGAAACCCACAGACCGTGTCGGAATCAAAGTCTCCGCCGCAGGACGCACCGTGAGCGGAACGCACCCCGAGGTGGTGAATGCCATCGCCAACGGACTCATTGCAGCAGGTGTTCCTCCCGCAAACATCATCGTGTGGGATCGCAATCTGGAGGATTTACTCGCAGCGGGATTCCGTCGCGAGAGTCATCTTTACCAACTGCGCTGGGTGGATCCCGTGACCGGATACGACCGAAAATCGCAGGTCACAGCCCCCGTTCTCGGACGCCTGATCTGGGGTGATAGCGGATTTGGAAATCGAACCAGCACTAGAATGGAAGATATCCTAAGCTCAGGGGAGCAACTCAGCAGCAGCAGCTATTTTTCCAAAGTCCTCAGCAAGGATGTCACCAAAGTGATCAACGTCCCTGCGCTTTCCGACAGCTTCCTCACCGGGGTGAATGGCGCTTTGGCAAATATGACCCTCCCCAATCTCGACAACTGGCGCCGCTTCACCCGCGACCCCGCCTTTGGCGACCCCTATCTGGCCGAAATCTACGCTGATGAGATGATACGCGGCAAAGTGGTGCTCACGATTTTGGATGCGCTCATTTTGCAATATGCGGGCGGCCCATTCCCGAATCCCGGTTTCACTATCGCAAACCACACCCTCTTCGCGAGCAAGGATCCAGTAGCGATTGACGCCACCGCGGCACGCCTCCTCAATGAGAATCGCGCTCCATCTAAGCTCCCTTCACTTGATGAGATGACTCATTGGATCGAGAGCGCGTCCCTCATCGGACTCGGAAAATTTAAAGAATCCGACATCGAACTCGTCCCCATCGCGACCCGCCCACCACCGACTCTGAAGCATTCAGCGAACCCATGAGATTTCCCTCATTCGGTAGCGGACTCTCCGCGCTCCATGTCCCGCTTGATCTTCCGGACCTCTGGCAACAAGAGGCTGTCGGGCATTTAAAAGAAGGCTACGACGTGGTCATCGATGCTCCAACCGGCGCGGGAAAAACTCGCGTTTTTGAATTATTTTTTAAATCTCCCGAAGCTCAAAAACTTGGCCAAGCGGTCTACACGGTACCCACTCGCGCCCTTGCCAATGATAAATGGAGTGAGTGGAAAAAACTCGGCTGGAATGTCGGCATTGCTACCGGCGACGTGGCAGAAAATCTCGCTGCACCAGTGGTCGTGGCGACTCTGGAGACACAACGCGAGCGCATCCTGACTGGCAAGGCTCCTGGCCTGCTTGTTCTCGACGAATACCAGATGATCTCGGACCCGAACCGGGGATTGAACTACGAGATGGCGATGGCCCTTCCGCCCCCCTCAACTCGTCTCCTCCTTCTCAGCGGGAGCGTTCGCAATCCTACGGAGATCGTCGAATGGTTGAAGCGACTCGGTCGTCGCGTTCATCTCATCCAAGTCAAGAATCGCCCCGTACCTCTGGATGATTTTTCCATCGAGAACCTCCCGCGCGTGCCGTCCCATGTTCATGGTTACTGGCCACGAATCGCTGCTGGCGCTATTCTCGCTGGCCTCAGTCCGCTTCTGATCTTTGCTCCTCGCCGCCGCGAAGCGGAAAAAATGGCACAGCAAATCGCGGCCGCGCTCACCGTCGAATCGCCCCTCTCCATCCCGCAAAACGACCAAGCCATGCTCGGACGCGACCTCACGCGCCTCCTCCAAAAGCGTGTCGCCTACCACCATAGCGGACTCCCCTACTCCGCCCGGTCAAAGTGGATTGAACCCCTCGGCAAGGAGGGAAAACTCGATGTCATTGTTGCGACCACCGGTCTGGCTGCGGGGATCAATTTTTCCGTCAAAGCCGTGATGGTTTCTTCTACGACCTATGGTGACGGACGCTTCCAACGCGAACTTCGCGCGGACGAACTTCTCCAAATGTTTGGTCGTGCCGGGCGTCGCGGCATCGATGAGGAAGGCTTCGTGCTTGTGGGAAATGATACACCGAGACTCATGGACGCCGCTCCACGTCAACTCCGACGCGTGAATCAAATCGATTGGCCCACGTTGTTGCGAGTGATGGAAGAAGGCGGCGAGTCAGACGCAACTCCTATCGCGCGAGCAGTGAAACTCTGCGAACGCCTCTTCAGCAGACAAAGCATTTCACCCCTCCTCGAAGATTCCCTCAAACTGAATAGCATTAATCAACGCTACGAACCGACTCGTTTAGAATACTTGGGTTCAGACCAAATCTGGCATCCACAGAAATCCGCCCGCTTAGCCCAAGTGCACCTCAGCGAATGTCTCATCTGGCATCGGGAGCGCTGGATTCCCGCTTTAAAATCCCCCGCTTCACTCGATTTCTTCCCCACCGGCAGGCCCTGCAAAATCGGAAAGGGAGCCGACTTTGCTTACGCCAAGGAAGTCCCTGTGGCACGTGTGTCGAACGGCGAGTGGCTACCGCTGCCGTGGATTCAAAAAAAACTCGGCCTTGGCAAAAAAGAGTCCTTCACCCTCCAAGCACTTGAGCAAACCGTCATGCCACTCCTTGCCCCCGAATGGGCGCCCGCAAGATTTCATCAACTTCAACAACACGGCAACAACCTCATGGCTCAGTTAGCCTTGGACGCCATCCCAACCAAAGCCACGATCATGCCGGACGGCACCGCCTTGCTGCAGGCCCCGACGCGGAGAGTCGATGTTTCCGAGATCGCTGATACCCCATCCGAATTCGATCCACCCCGTGGTTCACCTGCATTTATTTGGAAGAAGCTCGGCTTGGTAGATAATGCAGGAGTTCCCACCGCCCGAGGGCGGGTTTTTAGCCGATTCCAAAATGGCGAGGGCCTCATGATTGCCGCCGCGCTCGAGGATCCAGCCTATCCCGTGGAAGACATCGTCAAGCATCTCGCCAACCTGCGGGGCGGTCCGCGATTCACGGAGTTTGCAGATGGTCCCAGCTTAAGACTCGCCACCAGCGCACGTGAACTCTATGGCCATGTCGATTATGAAGGCTACCTAGTCGCCGGATTGTGCCCTGGGTTTGGGGAAGGCACTTGGGAAGCCCTCGAGATTTACAACAACGAGGGACTTAAATCGCTCCAGAAGGAAACGGAGTCCCTCCGCCGAGGAGACCTGGAACGCGCCATTCTGGAGTGGAAAAGCCTTCTACGTCATATCCTTCACGCTGCCAATCCTTCTACTCCTCGCTGGGAGGAATTCCAATCCTGCGCCGCCGCACAACTTCATGTCGCCCGCTCTTGATCATCGCCCACAAAGCCGTTTTTTC
>CAYRTN010000187.1:0-3529 GCA_964427235.1 uncultured Chthoniobacter sp.
GCCATTGTGCTCGACCGTGGCGGCAAGTTGGTCTTCTTCGGAACCCCGCAAGAGACGCTGAAATACTTCGCCGAAGCGGAAAGCCGTCAGACCAAAGCGAAAGCCATCGGGGGTTGTGAATCCTGCGGCACCACGCGTCCGGAATTCATCTTTGATGTCTTGGAGACACCTCTTCGCGACCTCGGCGGCGACATCATTCTGGAGGAAAACAATCGCGGTCAGCTCGTGCCCGCCCGCCGATTTTCTCCTGACTACTGGCGCGACAAATATGAGTCGCATCGCCTCCTGAAGGACGTCCAACACCCCACTCCGCCCCGGGAACCTTCGCCGCCCGTTCCCCAACCTAAGTCAGGAAGCGATCGGCTTAGGCCTAAAGAACAAGCACGCCAGTTCTTGATCCTCCTCAAGCGCGCCTTCCTCAGCAAACTCCGTAACCGCGCCAATCTTCTCACGACGATTCTTGAAGCGCCCCTGCTGGCTGTTCTCACCGGCATGGTGTTACGGTATTCCGAGACGGACGTTTACGATTTTGCATCTGCCTTCCACATCCCGACCTACCTTTTTCTCACCTTAGTTGTAGCGATGTTTCTGGGGCTCACGAATAGCGTGGACGACATTATCCACGACCGACCCGTGCTCATGCGTGAGAGGAATCTGAATGTGAACTTGGGATTCTATGTGTTAGCAAAAGTTCTCACGCTCGCCTTCTTTGCGCTGATCCAGTGCGCTCTTTTCACATGGATCGGCAATGCCTTCCTCTCCCTTCGGGATGGGTTTTGGATTGTTTTCGTCGCGATGTTTCTCACCGCCGCGAGTGGCGCCGCGATCGGCTTACTGATTTCCGCACTCGTTGCCGAGAGTAAGACTGGCATCCTCATTATCCCAGTCGTCCTCATCCCGCAGATCATCCTCAGCGGTGCCCTCATCAAATACGAGGAGATGAACCGCAACCTCGATTTCATCTACACGATCCAGCAATGGGCAAACCGACACCCCGAAAGCGCCATGCCAGCGCGCAGCAATCTCCATGTCCCTCTCATTTGCGAGGTCATGCCGACCCGATGGTCCTATGAGGCCCTTGTTTTTGCGCAAGCGAAACTCAATCCTCTCACCCGCCGCCAAGAAAAGATCCAATCGATGATCTACGAAATCGTTCGTAAGAAAAATCCGACCCCACACCAAGAGGAACGCTTGGAAGATCTGAAGGATACCCTCGCGCTGCTTTCCGGCCTCGAGGCTTCGACTCCGGGCAAAATGAACCGCGCCTTTGGCTTGATCGACCAAGTCATCGACGGCGCCCCTTTTGACCGCTCGAAATTCAAAAAACTCGGCACCGGATTCACTGCAGAGCAATTGTATGTGAACCAGAAAGTCACCGACCTCATCTCAAAGGCTGAAATGGAGCAAAGCGACTACCGCGAGAACCGCCATTTGAATGTCTTCTTCGGCCCCGTAAAGGAATACCTTGGGCTCAAAGCAGGCATTCTGTGGTTCAACATCGGCGTACTCCTTGTCTCAAGCCTCGCTCTATTCTGGACTCTTTATATGATCCTACGCAGTCAAATCCGAATGCGGATCTCGTAGCAACGCCATCGCAGATTTTCTAGTGACCAGAGTAATACTTGGCTAGGCCCGCCGCGACGGAGTCCGCATATTCGCGAAAGAGACTGGGCTGCGACTGACCAGCAATGGATTTGCGACCATCGTAGTCGCCCGCTTGGATGCGCTTGAAAACGCTCCGGCTATTCATGACATACGGCTCGACATAAACGACGGGGCACTGAAACAAGCGGTTCGCAAGAAGGTTCCGGGCCCAGATGTAGTCGCTATCCCCGACGCGCACAGCTGTAGGGCCATGGTAAATGAAGGGCAGAAGCTTCGTTGCGGCAACCATGCTTTTGGCAAGGGCCTGCGTGGCGGCTTTTTCTTCAGGGAAGGTGCGATTGAGCAGTTTGACGAGCATTTCGAATCGCTGATCCTCGTATTCCAACTCTTTATGGCTCCATGCCCCTGTGATCAGAAAGTGGAGGTGATTTTTATCCACAAGGGAAGGCTTGGCCGGATTCCCCCATTCTTCTGCGTTGAAGTGCAGGCAGAGAACGAGATCGGGCTTGATCCTCCCGTTCACCAACTCGGCGCGCTTACGGATTTCGCTGGCACGATAGAAAAGCCGTTCGCTTTCCCTTTGTATCGAGGTGGTCGTCGTTTTTTCCCTTTTTTCGCGCAGCGAGGCAGCGGCGGTCATGCGCAACTCAGTGGGGCGGACTCCAGTGAGAGGCGAGGACGTTGAACGCGTAAGCCAGACCTCGGCTCCCAAGGCCTTGAGACGCGGAACGAGAAGTTTGGCGACCTGCAACGTCATATCTCCTTCCGCGACTGGTTTGGACTTTCCGATTTGGAACCAGCGCTCCTCAATTTTTGCCCACTTGCCGCCGATATGCCCAGGATCGATCGCTATTTTTAAGCCGCTCAGTGGTTGCGAGGTGGATGGAGCTATCTCCCTGCGATTCCGCCAATACTTGGGAACAGGTTGAGCGGAGCCTTGGGTGGACGCGAATTTCAAAACGTAGGGGGGCCGACCCTCCGAGGTTCTAATTTTTGCACTTCCGGAAGTGATATCGATCAGGCCTTTCGCAGCTCCACCGGGTGCATAGATGCGGTTGAGCAGATCGGTGAATTCGCTGCGCGTGATGGTTTGCTGATACTTGTCGAGCTCATGCCAATCGGGCTTCGGAGCGAGAGGAGTGAGCTTCGCTGTAGCCAGCGAAAGAGAGCCCAAAAAAAGGAGTGGAAGAAAATGATACGTTTGCACAGGGATTTTTTAAATGCGTTCGCGCCCAGTTGCTATAAAAAGGATTCATGATTCGTCTTCTGTTTCTCGGTGATATCGTGGGTGAGTGTGGTCGCACGGCTGCAAAATACGTTGTTTCGCAGGTCTTGAAGGAAGGCTTCGCCGACTTCGTCGTGGTCAATGGCGAGAACTCGGCCAATGGGCGCGGGATTTCCGCTAAAATCGCGATCGATCTTCTCCGAACCGGTGTGGCGGTCATCACAACCGGCGACCATGTTTGGGATCAAAAGGAAACGACCGCCTACATCGCCACCGAACCGCGCCTCCTCCGTCCGGTCAATTACCCCGCTGGAACCCCCGGAAGCGGCAGCGTCGTGCTTGATACGGCCAAGGGAAAAATTGCCGTGCTCAATGTGCAATGCCGTACCTTCATGCAACCGATTCTCGAAAATCCCTTCACGACCGCGATGGCCGAAGTCGAGCGCCTGCGCGCGGAGACGCCAGTCATTTTTGTGGATGTACACGGGGAGACGACGAGCGAGAAAATCGCAGTCGGGCGCTACTTGGACGGCAAAGTTTCGGCCGTGGTCGGAACGCACACGCACGTTCAGACGGCTGACGAACAAATTCTCCCCGGCGGAACCGCCTTCTTATGTGACGCGGGCATGTGCGGTCCCGTGAACTCCATTCTCGGCCGAGAACATGGCCCCGTGATTCAAAAGTTTCTGGATTGCATGC
>CAYRTN010000188.1:0-1194 GCA_964427235.1 uncultured Chthoniobacter sp.
AAGGGTGTTATCCTGATATTTGACGAAGTGATTACAGGCTTCCGTCTCGGGTTAGGCGGCGCGCAGGAATTTCACGGTGTGACGCCCGACCTTACAACCCTCGGCAAAGCGTTGAGCGGCGGCGAGAAGCTCGGTGCTGTTGCAGGTTCGGCGCGTGTGATGAGCGTGACCGATCCGCTCACCCTAGCCGATGCGCCACATGTCTTCCAATCGGGGACTGGCAACGACGGCACTCTAGCACTTGCCTGCGCCGCAGCCGCAATTGGCGAATATAAGCAGCTCGATGCGGCGGGCGAATACGTCCGGTTGGCAAGCGATGTTGAGACGGTCAAGAGTTCTCTTCTCCAGACATTCAAGGATGCGGGCATCGGACTGCATGTGAACAGCCTCGCATCGATGATGCAGCTCTATGTCACAGACCAATCGCCAAGTTTCGAAAATTACATCGGCCTTTCAACCGAGTTGCTAGAATTACTCTATCTCGCGCTGATTAACGAAGGCGTGATGCTGAGCCTGCCGACCTCCAACCATGTCTATTTCTCCTTTGCTCATACCAGCGAAGAATTCACTCACATCAACAACGCCGTGCGGGCTGTGCTGGGCAAATACCCTTTTGCCGAGGCCGCGACGGAAGCTACGCTACGGAGGTAAACACAATGCCAAACACATCTGTCGAAGAACTCAATCGCCTGTTCAAAGCGCAGAAGGCAGCGTTTCTCGCGAACTCCATGCCTACCCTAGAGGAGCGGCTTGACCGATTGGCCCGCTTGGAAGCAGTGATGGTCGAGAACCGCGTCGCGTTCCAAGAAACTTTGAACGAAGATTTCGGGCAGCATCCGGCGCTCGTTACCGACCTCTTCGAAACTGGCGGTGTGATCGGACGTAGCCGCTACATCCAGGCAAAGCTGGCCGAATGGATGCAGGAATCTCCGCGCGAGCTTGACCCTGCAGCGCATGGCAGCTCGACCGCTAAGGTCATCCGTCAACCCAAGGGGGTGATTGGCAATCTCGCGCCATGGAATTTTCCGATCGAATGTGCGCTGGTGATGGTCAACGACATGCTGGCCGCCGGCAATCGCGTGATCGTCAAGGCGTCACGCCAGACGCCTGCGACAAGTGGGCTGATGCAATCAGTTATAGCGAGCTAATTCGACGAGACCGAGTTGGCAATTGTTCAGGCCGAAAGCGTCGAAT
>CAYRTN010000188.1:1204-1827 GCA_964427235.1 uncultured Chthoniobacter sp.
CACAGGTGGCGGCACTATTGGGAAGAACGTGCTGCGCCACGCAGCTGAAAACCTGACGCAGGTCACGCTGGAACTTGGAGGCAAGAATCCCACTGTCTTTAGTGATGAAGGCGTATGTGAACATCTCGTAGAACGATTTCTGTACAACCGGGTGTTCAAAGGCGGACAAGTATGCACCTCGCCAGACTATGCGTTGGTGCCGCGCGCCAAGATGAGCGAGTGGTTGGCGCTCGCTAAATCTACTTGGTCCGGCATGTATCCCAACTATGTCGGCCATGCGGACGCGACAGGTACAATCAACCGCCGTCACTACGATCGCTTGCTTGGCTATCTCAATGAAGCCCGGACAAGTGGCAGCGACGTGATCTCGCTTAATGGCGACGAGCCAAATCCGGAAACGCTTCAAATCCCGATGTATGTTGTCGTCGACCCCGGCGAAGAGCTGGAGGTGATGAAAGAGGAGATGTTTGGTCCGATCACAGCGGTCAAGCCTTACGATTGCTTCGACGAGGCAATCGAATACATCAATACGCGTGATCGCCCGCTAGCTGCCTATTTCGTCGGGCGTGAGCGCGACCAGATCGAACAATTCCAGACGCAGGTCATCTCAGGCGGCATCGGGA
>CAYRTN010000188.1:1837-2221 GCA_964427235.1 uncultured Chthoniobacter sp.
GCAAGGCGCGCATCCTGCGTTGCCCTTCGGCGGAATCGGCGCAAGCGGAATGGGTTGCCACTCCGGCTTCGAAGGCTTCTTGAACTATACGCACAACAAATCTGTGTTCGAATGCGCTGACGACAGCTTCCTCATGGCATCGCTGAAGGGCCCTTACGGCGACCTTGCCCAAATTGTATGCGACGCCGTGTTCGCCGCCCCCGAGTAAACTAGGCGAATAACAAGGCGAGAGGCCGGATAGCCGCAACGTGATCGTGAATCTACAGTGATGGAATCTAAGCTAAGGGGAGGGTGCGCGGACTCGAGCGCAGATAACGTATTCGACCGAAGCATCGACGTTCGCCGATTGGCGAAGTATTTGCCCCTGCATGTCGATGGATTCTG
>CAYRTN010000188.1:2328-3104 GCA_964427235.1 uncultured Chthoniobacter sp.
CCGACGTCCTTACTTAAGGCTGGCTCTGGGCGATACGTCTTGCGGCGCAGGCCCTACGGACGTTTACTTTCTTCAGCGCATGCTATTGATCGGGAATATCGGTTGCTCGAAGCACTTGAATCCACTGCCGTGCCAGTTGCAAAGCCCTTGCACTTCTGCACGGACACCTCGGTCATCGGTTCTGAATTTTACATCATGGAGTATGTTGAAGGCCGGATTTTCTGGAACCAGGCCTTACCGGATCAAAGCGCAGCTGAGCGCAGCGCAATGTTCGATGAGATGAATAAATGTCTTGCTGCAATCCATTCGGTAGATCTCGACGCAGTTGGGTTGCGAGACTTCGGCAGAATGGCGAATTACTATCCGCGGCAGTTGTCCCGCTGGACTTGTCAATATCGGGCAAGCCAAACCGCCTTCTACCCTGACGTCGAACATCTGCTGAATTGGCTAAAGGACAATATGATCCCGGACGATGGCGAGGTCTCTTTGACCCACGGCGACTATCGGATGGACAATTTCATTTGGCATCCGGAGAAAACGGAGATCCTTGCCATAATCGATTGGGAGCTTGCGACCGTGGGTCATCCGCTTGCCGATCTGGCTTATCAATGCATGGTCTGGAGCCAGCCAGCCAATGAACTGTCGCGAGGACTCGCCGGGATCGACCGCAGCGCATGCGGGATTCCGACCGACCGACAATATGTCGAAACTTACTACAAGCGGATCGGTATTGATGCGGTCGAGGACTGGAACTTCCACCTCGCGTTCGCCTACTT
>CAYRTN010000188.1:3114-3526 GCA_964427235.1 uncultured Chthoniobacter sp.
GGCTATCCTGCAAGGCGTGACCAAACGCGGGAGGCAGGGCAATGCGTCGAGCGACCAAGCTGTGTACTACGGCACGATGGTGCCTGTCCTGGCCCGGCAAGGATTGGCAATAGCTTTGCGTAAGGACCGATCAACTGATGCACCCACCGAAGAAATGGTTGCTCTTGGTAAGCTTATGGCGGCCTCGTGAGGACCGATATGAGGGCGCAAGTTGTCACTAGCATTGCCTGAACGGGCGACAACTTACCTCCTATGTCCCCTTCCCGACTGTCTACAGCGTCCAACGAACATGCCGCTACGGCGCCATGTGAATGACCGCATACCGTCATTCCGCAATAAAAGGCGACTTTCGCGACCGTCCGACAAATCAACCATATCAACCATATCAACCATATCAACCTCGCTGACGCAG
>CAYRTN010000189.1:0-3422 GCA_964427235.1 uncultured Chthoniobacter sp.
AACTGGTGCGCAGCATTTCGTGGTGGATGGCGTTGCTGTCCCCGTAGCGGGCGAGGTCCAGCCAGTCGATCGCCATGCGTTCGCCGTAGTGAGGCGACGCCAGCGCGCGGTCAACCATGTTTTCATAGGCCTTGTCGGAAGTGTCGGCCGTGTAGGCATCAATCTCCTCGGGAGTCGGCGGCAGGCCGAGGAGGTCCATGTGCACGCGGCGCACGAGGGTTTCCTTGTTGGCCTCGGGTGAGGGCTTGATGCCCTTGGATTCGAGCTTCGCGAGGATGAAGCTGTCGATCGGCGTGCGCGGCCATGTTTTGTCTTTGACCTCGGGAACCGCTGGCTTCACTGGCGCGACAAACGCCCAGTGGGGTTCGTATTTCGCCCCTTGGCGGATCCACTCGGTGAGCGTGGCAACTTGCTCCTCGGTGAGCGGGGTTTTCTTCGAAGTGGGCGGAGGCATCACGGCGTTCGCGTCGTGGCTGATGATGCGCTGGAGCAGGAGGCTTTGCTCGGGCTTGCCGGGAACGATACCAAAGCGGGGCGGCTCGCCTGCCTTGGCCAGATTGGCGCGAGAGTGTTCTTCTGTGTCGAGGCGGAAGGGGCTGGACTGATTTTGGGCATCGGGGCCGTGGCAGGCAAAGCAACTGTTCGACAAAATCGGGCGCACCTGACTGCTAAAGGAAATCTTTTCTCCGCTAGCTTGAGGTGCGGCGGCAGGCTTATTTGCCTCGGGTGTGGTGACCTTCGTGGCATTTTTATCCGAGGGGGCGGGGGAGGCTGAAGGCTCGGGGGCTTTTTTGCAGGCAGCCAAGGACCCCGCGAGCGCCATCAAAAGAATGATGGGAAGTTTTTTCATGATTCGTAAAGTTTAACCCCTTTAAACTCGCTGTCATTTATTTTCACATGCAAAAAACTATCTTTTACATACAAAAATCTATCGCGCCCTTCAGTTTTAGACCTCAACTCCCAGCGGGGCGTGCAAGGAAACGAGGATAACATACGAAGCGATCAAATCAACCGCCCAGCGTATTTTTTGGATGACCTTGGCTCGCGTGATCAGGATTCCACCCATGACGGCACCAAAGATAAGGTTTTTTCGTTAACTCCATGCCGCCTTTCACCATCGCCTCCCTCGCCATGCTGAGGTCTCCTTGCGAGATAGGAACGCTGTTTTTGCAAAAGAATCCGATGGACTAAGGTGAAATCATTTCGACAGAGCGTTTAAAATCTGTTTTCCCGTCGATATGCCATCTCACAATCCCGGTCAACTCCTGCTCGTCGGCGTCCCCGGCGCCGAACTCGATTCCGAATCCGCACGCCTCTTCCGCGAGGTTCAGCCTGGCGGATTCATTCTCTTCGGACGTAACATCCAGTCCCCCGAGCAACTCCGTAAGCTCATCGACGATCTTCGCGATCTCAGTAAGGCGGAACCGATCATCACCATCGACCAGGAAGGCGGCCGAGTTTCTCGCCTCAAGCTGATCGGCAACGAACCGCCGAACGCCCAGCAACTCCGCGACTGTGGCGACCTCGCCCTTATCCGTCGCCATGGTGACATCACCGGCCGGATCCTGCGTTTATTTGGATTCAATCTCGATCTCTGTCCCGTACTCGATATTTCCTTCGACGACGAAGCGGACAACTCGCTCCGTGGCCGTTGCTATGGTCGCGATGTGGCCGAGGTGATCCAAAAGGCCAGCGCCTTCAATGATGGCCTGCGTGCCACTGGCGTCTTGAGTTGCGGTAAGCACTTTCCCGGCTACGCCTCAGCGGGCCTCGATCCGCACCACGAACTCCCACGCATTGAGCGATCGAGCGACCTCATGGAAGCTCACGAACTCGCGGTCTTCCGCCATTTTGCCCACTCCGTGGACAGCATGATGATCGGCCACATTGCCGTCTCCGGATTGGATCCTGTGGATCGCCCTGCGTCGCTCTCCCCCGTGATCATCCGCGACCTCCTCCGCAAAGACATGGGCTTCGATGGGCTCGTCATGACAGACGACCTCGACATGGGCGCGATTTTGAACCACTACGGGTTTGATGAAACCATGCGCCTCGGCATCGAGGTCGGGAATGATCTCCTCATGATCTGCCATCGTGTGGAAATGGCGGCCGCAGCGAAAAAAGCCATCGACTCGATGGGCAAAAAACTCGACTCCGCCCTCGAGTCCGTCGCACGTTGCAAGGCGAAGCTAGCCGCCCCGACACCCTTTAGTTTAGAGGCCTTCCAAGCCGTCGACGCCGAAATCCTCGACCTCCGTATCGCTGTACTCGGCCCAGAAAAAGCCGCGCTTCGCAGCCCAGAGGATGGCAAGCGATCCCCAGTGGAAATTTATTGAACAAAAGGGTTGCAACCAGCAGGCACCCGCGCCTAGTATCTTCGCCCTCTTAGGAGTCTTAGCTCAATTGGTCAGAGCGCCGCCCTGTCACGGCGGAGGTTGCGGGTTCGAGCCCCGTAGACTCCGGTTTTTTTTTGCCTTAATCCAGCGACTCCCCGCTTAAATAATGGAGATGTATCTCACCCAAGGTTCAACTTCTCCACCTCTCAAATGAGCCCGAATTTTCTGTTACGACTCTATGAGAGAAAATCACTTCCGCATGCAATGGCACACAAAACCTAGGCTACCGGATGATGCTCCGGTAGCCTCAAATATCCAATCCCGTGTCCGCAAAATAGATCAATTCATTTCCTCCACCTCCGCGAAGCCTTCGAGCGCTTCGGCATCCCCCAAGCCATCTATAATGACGGCTTGAGCCTCTTCGGTCCAAGCTCCTCTCACGATCACCTCTACCCGCGCAGTCATTTCCAGCGCGGATTGCGAGCCATTGGCATCGCTCACCTCGTTGCCCCTTTCCCTCAAGCCAAAAGCAAAATCGAACGACGCTTTGGCACCTTCCAGAAACGTCTCGTTACACTCCTTGCGCATGTCAAGGTCGACTCCTACGAACGCGCCAACGAAATCCTACAAATGGAAATCCAGCGCCAAAATTCCACAAGAAACTCTTCCACTGGTGAAATCCCCAACCACCTCTTCGAACAATCCCATTCCCATTCAGCCATGCGCCCCTCTCCGCCCGCATCGCTCTTTGATCTCCATATCTGACTGCGAACCACCAGAAAAGTCGCTCCCGACCACTCCATTGAATTCGAAGGCCTAACTTACAAAATAGCAGCAACCCTCAAAAAGAGCGTTACCGGGCTTTACCACCCGAAATCAAAATTTGGGTCCTTGAAGAACATCCCAATCTTATATGGCACAACATACTCGGTCATTTTCCCTGTAAATTATACCAGTTCACTTTTGACCCGTCTCTATTTTCCACTTTTGACCCGTCGCCGACACACCCAAATCGGATGGTTGCGCTTCGAGGCTCCGCAAAGGATAGTGGCGGATTATGGATTTTGAGTTGGATTCCAAATACGA
>CAYRTN010000190.1:0-3381 GCA_964427235.1 uncultured Chthoniobacter sp.
ATGTTCACTTCCATCCTGAAAAACGCGCCCTACAGCAAAAACGCGCCTGTGGCCCAGTTCAATCTGGCCCTCACCTACGAGCGTCAGGGCAAGCTCAAGGAAGCTGCGGCGTCCTATCAGAAAGTTCTCGATACTTACCCGAACAGCTCCATCGCGGACGATGCCCTTTATCAGATTGGCTATATCTACATGATGGTCGGTGAAAGTGGAAAATCCGAGGACCTCTCGGCACTCATCACGTCCAAAAACACCTTTGAGGATTTCCTCCTCCATTATCCGAAAAGCGAAAAGGCCGCCCAAGCCCGCGACAATTTGAAAAAAATGTCGGAAAAAGAATCCTCCGACCTCATTGCGATCGCGAAATTCTACGATCGCTTTAAGAACTACCGCGCGGCGGCAATCTACTACAATGATGTGATACGCCGTTCGCCGGGCACCGAGTATGCCACGCTGGCCAAGGATCGCGTGCAGGAGTTGCGCAGCGAGGCAGGCGATGATGCCCTGCGTACCGGTCCCGAGAAAGCCGAAACGGGAGAGAAGGCCGCCCTCCGCCGCCGCCTGCAGGCCCAGGTCGAAACAGCATCCCTCGCGGACTTTAATGGTCCACCTCGCCGCGACATCGTTCCGGATGAGTTGCCAGTGGACAACAAGCCGAAGCTTCGCACCGACTCGAGAGACGTCGCACCGATGCCTTCTATCGAGCCAGCCCTGCCTAATCCATGAAGCCCTTCCCTTCCCTGCTACTCGTTCTTGTTTTTCTCGTTTCTGGCTGCGGCTATAAGCTCGGGGAAATTCGCCCGACGCCGATGCGCTCGGTTAGAACCCTCTCGGTGCCGAATTTTAAAAATGAGACATTCGAGTCTCGTGTCGAAGTCCTCTTTGGAGACACGCTGGTCAAGCGTTTGCAGCAGGATGGAACCTACCAGTTGGTTAACTCGGGTCAGGCTGATGCGATATTGAGTTGCACAATCACTAGCATTAGAACGAACTCGCTGCGTTCGGTTATTAATAACGTTCTTGCCACGAGTGAATTCGGTTTGATCGTTGATGCGAAATACGAAGTCACCCATCAGGCATCGGGGGCGATTCTCATGCAGGGAACGATGAGTGGAAAATCCTCGTTCTTCAGTGGAAACGACCTCCAAACATCCAAGCAGCAAGCTCTCTCCAACGCGGCCTTGGATTTGGCCGACAAACTCACCGCGCAGGTTACCGAGGGGTGGTAGAATCCGAGCTACTCCCGAAAAATTCTTTTTGACAGGAATTCAGGATGAGCATGATTGACAAGAATGGGGGCCCGACAGTGACGGCCTGCGCGGAACTCCACGCGTTTTTTTTTGTTATCACGCATTCATGCGTTCCGTTCTTAGTTTCGTTTGACTCGCTTCACCCACGCCATCGGAGTTCCCTTCGGTCGTGTGTGTGTCATTTTCCCGAAATCCGCCTCATACCGTGCTGACCATCGTTCCCACCCCCATCGGCAACCGCCAGGATATCACGCTTCGTGCGCTTGAGGCCTTGCAATCCGCCGATGTCGTCGCTGCCGAGGATACCCGGCACAGCGGAATGCTCCTTCAGCACCTGGGAATCAAAAAGCCTTTTGTTAGTCTCCATGAGCACAATGAGGCCGCTCGCGTCGAGGAACTTGCCGAGCGCATGGCCTCGGGAACCAAGATCGCCTTGATCACGGATGCGGGAATGCCAGGGATCTCCGATCCCGGCCACCGCCTCATCAAAAGCTGCATCGAGCGCGGACTACCCGTCACGGTTTTGCCGGGCCCGTCTGCCGTCATCACGGCGTTGGTAGGTTCTGGCTTTCCAACCGATCGGTTTTTCTTTGGTGGCTTCCTTCCCGTGAAAAGCGGACGTCGAGCGAATGAGATCGCGCAGGCCGCCGCACGATCTGAGACGAGCATTTACTTTGAGTCGCCTCACCGGATCGAGCGCACACTCGAGGCTCTCTATGCCACTTGTCCGGATCGTCCGGTTTGCGTGGCCCGCGAGTTGACGAAAACCTTTGAGGAATATCGCCGCGGATTGCCTGCCGAAGTGCTGGCGCATTTTCAGAAACATCCGCCTAAGGGGGAAATCACACTCGTTATTTCCGCTGATGGAAAAAAAAGAAAACCCGATCCCGAGGACCGCGAAGCATGATCTCGGGAAGGAGGCTGCCCCCCCTTCTGCCCCATGAGCGCTGGATTCGTGTCTTCGTTTGCCTTTCAGTAGGCTTGATCCTGAGTGTGTGTTATTTTTCGGGGAGTCCAGTATTCAAATGGCCTTGTGTCTTTCACGCCTTGAGCGGATTGCCTTGCCCGCTTTGCGGAGGCACGCGGGCAGTACGTGCGATTTTGCACGGCGATATGGGATTCGCGTTGCGACTCAATGCCACAGCGCTTCCTTCGCTGGCCACTATGCTAGTTGGCGGATTTCTCTGTGCCTGGGAGGCTGTGCGCGGACAGCCCTTGGCGGATTGGAGCGGGTTGCTGCGTCGGAATGCGCGTTGGTTTCCGCTTGTGATCCCGCTGGTGCTCGCATGGTGGATTCCTCATCTCATCACCGCCGTTAAAGCGCCCAAGACGGAGTTGGTGGATTTGAAAAATCCCATCGCGGCGAGAATCAGAGAGTGGCTCGGAAACGCGCCTTGATGGTGTCTTATCTTAAGCCTGAAAATGGAAAAACCAAGACGGCCTCCTTGTTGGCAACGCATGCGTAACGAAATCAATGAGGTAATGCCCTAAGCGAGTGAGCGGAGATTTTTTTGGCGATCTGGGTGCCTTGGGTGGTGGCTTCGGATAAGCTAGGAGCGGGGTTTTCACCGGGACCACCAGGAACGCCAGGGCGGGCGTGGCCGATGCTGCCCATGTAGGCGGAGAACAGAATGAGGCGGCGTTGGTCGACGAGGGCGCGGATGACGGATCCGTTGTTCGGAAAAAACGACTCGGCCGATGTGGTGGTGCCGAGATTGGCACCTAGATATTGCGTTAGGATTTCGCGGGCCATCACCCAATGACCCTTGCGGTCGGGATGAACGCCGTCTGGTTGAAATTTGAATGAAGGGTTGGATTTTCGGATCTCGTCGAGTTCGCGCCGCATCGGGGAGTGGATATCGACCACAGTCCAGCCCTCGGAACGTTTCGAGACGAGCCACTGACTGAAGGCGATGAGGTTTTGCTCGTGGGGGTCTGGGGTGCGGGCGGAATCGTGGATGGGCGGGGTGCACAAAACGACCTGCTTCGCACCAGCTTTCAGGGCCGTTTCGCGTAATCGTGTGATCGCCTCGCTGAAGCGCTTCAGGCCGGCGTCAGTGTTTGGCAAGCCGCTGCCATCGTTCATTCCGTAGCAGGCCACGACCAGGTCCGGTTTCGTAGCCGCAAGGGTGCG
>CAYRTN010000191.1:0-3362 GCA_964427235.1 uncultured Chthoniobacter sp.
CACAGGCTTGAAAGTCGACCCCCGGATGCGCTTCGACAAGGCGCCGCATCACGCCAAGATACCCATTGTTGTAGGCGTCGAGCATGTTGCCCTGCCTGTCCGCACCGAGATAGGGCGAGTAAGGGTTGTTGATGTTCGAATTGCAGTCCCACTTGACAAAGCGGATGTCGGGATAGGCCGTGAGAAGGTCATTCACCGAAGCGAACATGAACTCCTGCACATCAGGATTCGCCACATCCAATGCAGCTTGCCCTCTCTGGAGCGCCAATTCGTGACCCGGATTTCGCATCACCCACTCTGGCTTCGTCTGGAACAGCTTGCTTTTGGGATTCACCATCTCGGGCTCAAACCAAATGCCAAACTCGATGCCCATCTTTTTGGCGGCCTTCATGATGTTGTCGAGGCCTTGGGGAAAACGATCCTTGTTGAACTGCCAGTCGCCGAGTCCGGCACGCGGTGAGGTGCGCGCTTCGGCTCCATTGCCGAACCAGCCATCATCGAGCACATAAAGCTCGATGCCGAGATTCACGCTGTCTTCCATCATTTTTAGGATCGTACTTTCCGAAACTTCCATACTGCAGCCCTCCCAAGAATTGTTGTCGATGGGACGCAATCGGTTCCCGTCAGGCAACAGGTGGCTGCGCGTCCAGCGGTGGAGATTCCGACTCGCGGGACCTATCCCTGCAGGACTAAATGTGCAAATGGAACGGGGAGATGCCATGGATCCGCCATCTTCCAGCACGGGAGGCTGCGACTGGTTCACCTCCACGGATGCCTCCAGTTCTTTGCGATCATTGATTTCAAAAGAAAACCGCGTGTTGCCCGTCCATTCAAATGCCGTAATCATGCAAGGCCCCGCGGTTTCAGAAGGGGCCGCACCGAAACCGAGAATAAACGCAGGTAGTGGCCCTGCCATATGGCGATTCCCGTCCCGACTTTCCAACACGCGCCTACCCATGTTGAGCTTTTCCCGGAAAGGCTCGCCTGCAGTATGATAAGTATAGCTGGAATACCATTCGAGGTGGATTTCCTTCTTCGCATCCGCCTGAAAATACAAAGAAGACAATCGTGGCACCTGGATCGGCTTGCCGGTCTTATTCTTCAAAACCAACCACTGTTCGATAGTGTCTTCGTCATGATAGACACGCATGTGCAACTCCACCGTGATCGCCTGCACGCGGTCCTGCAGAGTGATGGTGAGGTGCTCCACATCGGGAGCGGTCTTTTCTAGGCTATGGGATTCGTAGCGCAGATCGATTCCATTACTGCCGTCCGCTGTCACGATGGAAAGCGGACTGATGTAGCGCGGGCCGTTTTCGTCATGACAAGGCGTCGAGGGAAACATCGGGCCCTTCAAGGGAGATGTCCACGCGCCGTCCAATGAGCCAACGGATTCCAAGAGCAACTTTTTATCCTTATCGAGCTGGTATGCAAATGTGAGCGACTTCGAACTCACTTCAATATGGCTGTCGGGTGTCCCATCGAGCACAAGGACATCGTTTTCCTCTTTCAATCGGGAGATCTGTGCACGTTCCATAGGGCTTCCGTTTGGCTGATGAAAGACCAGCATCAGGTGACCAGAAAAATCGCGAAAGATCATGCTATGCCCGCCATCTTCGCCACCGCCACCAACCAGTGGTTTTTCCACATGTCGCCAAGGTCCAGCGATCGCTCCGCTGTCGGAAATCGCTTGGCCGACGCCGTAGCCACGCCCCTTCACGAAGCTCGACCAAATCAGGACGAGCTTCCCGTTTTTCATCCGGTGGAGAAAGGGGCCGTCGGTTACAAATTTGTCCTTATCGGCAACCGGTCGGACCCATGGCGCCTGCGATGCATGGAACAAGGTGATCGGCTCTCCGATTCGTGTGGTCCAATCCTTCGTCATCTTGACGGCCAGCATCCCGCCATCCTTGATCTGGGCCCACTCGTGGCAATAGATCATCCAGTGGGTGCCATCCGCGTCGATCCACGGCGTGCCGTCGAGGCAAGTTTGTTCCGGCGGAGTGTTTGCTTGATCCTCCACAACCACAAAAGGCCCTTCAGGTTTGTCAGCACGGAGAATTTGGGTGCCCCTGCCTCCAGCGCGTCCAACGAAGGTGGCGAACATGTAATAGGCTCCATTGAGTTTGTGCACCTCGGGTGCCCAAATCGGGGGGGTGCCCCAGAAACCTTCCTTCGGGCGCGCGAAGACCTGCGAGGGCTCGGACCAGTGGACCAAGTCCTGGCTGCGGTAAACTTCGACCCCCAAATCGGCATTATCGTCCTTCTTGCGATTTCCACCCTGCGCGTAGAGGTAATAGGTGCCGACATCTGGGAGAATAAAAGGATCCCGAACACGTATGTCCGAAAGGCGCAGCGGGAACTTCTCGGCCGATGGCGAATTCGCGGCCACGAGCTTCGGCGTATCGGCGGCGTTCAGTGCGGCCAGCGGCGCCATCAACAGGGCGGCACAGATAAGGAGTTCCTGTGTTTTCATGGATGTTTTATTTTCTGCGGGATCGGATAGATGGGGATGAGAGTGTGATAGCAGCTTATGTTGCAGGGCAAGGAGGCGAAGGTAAATAGGAGCAATTACACAAAGGCCAAATGATGTTCAAATTCTGAAATGCCTCGGGACTTGCCCCGAGGATCTTTACTTGAGATTGAAGGTGAGAGCCCAGTCCAGCGCGTCGGTTTTTTTCGGCGTGATGGTCATGCGAACGAGGTTTCCCTCGCGAGTGAATCCGAAGCAGGTTCCGTGGACGTTCCGTTTCGTTCACGCTGATGTTGCTAGGTGAGAGGTCCTCTGGGCAGACGAGACGAAGCTCGTAGGCATCACCTGCCACCATGGCGCTTGTGCCGCTGAGGATGCGAGCGGCAGGGTCCCAAGATTCCAACTTTACATCGATGAGCCCTTGCATGATGTGGCGGGAGGTAGAGAGAAGTTGCGGGTGGGTTGATGTCCAGACGCTCGGCAGGTAACTCGGCATACCTCTCGCTCGCGGTATTCATTGCGCCATTCAAAGGACAAAAACGCCGACCCGTTCTTCGCGGAACGCATCCGCGTGCTGACCGCTATTGACGAGCAGCACGGAACTGATGCCCTTGGCCTTGAGTTGCTCGAGGTCCTTCGTGATGCCCGCCTTGTCCACAAATGCGTTCACCCACCACCAATAGACCCCAGCGCGCGCCTCGACCGGCGGGTTCTGGAATTGCTGCGCGAGGTTTTCCCCCGCGTGGAGCAACACTGTGAATGCGAGAGTGAGGAGAAGTGCGGTTTTTTTCATGATGGCGGTGCAGGGCTTTAAGAAAAATTTTACTTAATCGGTGAGATCGGCTTGGGCAAATGGACCTTTAGTTTTTCCATCAGCCCCAATCCACAG